>NZ_JBYCLE010000042.1:0-2308 GCF_057473765.1 Mycobacterium sp. TH-M106
ACCCCGGCACCGCACGCCAGTTCGCGGTGGTAGGGGTGTTGGTGCATCGGGTGGGTGATCGTGAAGAACACCGGTGCGACGTTACCTGCAGCCTCAGTCGAAAAGCACCGCGGCGTTGAGGTAGCCGCTCGGGTCGAACGCCGCCTTGACGGTGCGCATCGCGGCGATGTCGGCGGGCCCACGGGACATCGGAAGGTATCCGCGCTTGCGGCTGCCCACGCCGTGCTCGGAGCTGACGTTGCCGCCGCACCCGGCGATCAGGTCCATCATCGCCGGATACAGTTCGGCCTCGGCGTCGGCCGGGCAGCGCAACACGTTGAGGTGCAGGTTGCCCTCGCCGAGATGACCGAACAGCAGGGGCAGCGCCTCGGGGGCGTGGCGCAGTATCAACGCATCCGCGGCGGCGGCAAACCGGCTGATCACGGCCAGCGGCAGGGCCACGTCGAACTTCAGCGGCGGCCCGTAGACGCCGAGCACGTCGGTCACCGCTTCCCGCACCCGCCACAGTCGCCGCTGGGTGCTGCGGTCTACACCGACCGCCGGCTCGTCGGATGTCGGCATCCGCCGCAGCAGGCCGGCGAGACGGTCAGCCTGGTCGTCATCGCCGGCGAGTTCCACCAACAGCAGCCAGCCCCCGCCCACTCCGGCGGTGACCCCGCGGTGCTCGCCGGTCAGCACGGCCGCGCGGGCGTCGACGACTTCCAACGCGGCGATGCCGTCGAGGTCGCGGAGCACTCGGCCGGCGTCGACCAGGGCACCCAGGTCGGCGAACCCGCACAGCGCGGTCACCCGATGCGCGCGAACCGGGTGCAGCCGCAGATCCAGTGCGGTGATCACCCCCAGCGTGCCCTCGGCGCCGACGAACAGCGAAGTCAGGTCGTAGCCGGTGGTGTCGGCGCGCACGGCTGAGTGCCGGTGCAGCACTGTGCCGTTCGGCAGGGCGATGTCCAGGCCGACGACCTGTTCGCCCATCCTGCCGTAGGCCACTGTGCGCAGCCCGCCGGCGTTGGTCGACGCCATGCCGCCGACGGTCGCGGTGTCCCGGGCGGTCAGGTCGACGCCGAAGACCAGGCCGGCCCCGGCCGCCGCCTGCTGCACCGCGGCCAGCGTTGCGCCGGCGCCGGCGGTCACCCGGCGCTCTGTCGCGTCGACGTCGTCGACGGTGTTCAGCCGTTCGGTGGACAGCAGCACGTCGTCGTGCTCGGGGACGGTGCCGGCCACCAGCGAGGTGCGGCCACCCTGGATGGTGACGTGTGCGCCACCGCCGCGGCAGACCGAGAGCACCGCGGCAACCTCGTCGGCCGACCCGGGCCGCACCAAGGCGCTGGCCCGGCCGCGGTAGCGGCCGGTGTGGTCGACGCTGTGGGCGGCCAGCACGTCGGGGTCGGTGCTGACATGGCCGGCGCCGAGCACCGCCACCAGGTCGTGCAGCACTCCCGTGGTCATGACGCCGGTGTAGCACACCGGATCAGCCGAGCGGGGACTCCGCGCGGATCTTGTCGTCTCGGATCAGCCCCCGCAGCAGCGCGGTGGAGAACTCGGCGGCGATCTCCTTGGCGCTGCGCCGGCCGCTGGGCCGCAGCCAGCGATACGCGCCCAGCGTCATCCCGATGTAGCCCAGCGCCAACACATGCGAGTCGCACCGGTAGAACTCACCGCTGGCGATGCCGCGGTCGATCAGCCCGTGCAGGTGCTCGTAGACCAGGGTCTCCTTCTCCCGCACCGCGGCGACCTGTTCCTCGGTGAACCACTCGGCGATGTAGGGCTGCTCCTGGAAGTACACCGCCGCCCCTTCCGGGTGGGCGGCGATCTGGGTAAGCAGCCGCACCGTGTACTGGTACAGCGCCTCGCGGGCACTCCAGGACGGATCGTCGTGCACGGCGGCCAGTGTGCGTTCGGCGGCTTGTTGGTAGATGTCGTAGAGGATCAGTGACTTGCTGGCGTAGTAGTGGTAGACGGTCGCCTTGTTCAGCCCCACCGCCTCGGCGACATCGTCCATCCGGGTGCCGTGATAGCCGCGGTTGGCGAAGAGCTTGGTGGCAACCGCCAGCAGCTCCTCACGCCGGGATGGTCCGTTCTCGTTCGGCATGTCCCCTCGCTATCGCCGTCGGTCCGGCAGTGTCCCCACCAATCAACTGGTTGGCAGTCTATGCAGTTGGGCTCGCGTTATTGACGGCGCGGCTAGACTCGGGCAAGAAGAGAGGTGTCGACATGAATCCGTTTGATCCCAATCCCGACTATGACGGGGCAGACGAGATCGAGTGGTTTTTCAGATACATGCCGTGGGGTTTCCGTGGCGTCCTCGACG
>NZ_JBYCLE010000043.1:0-1894 GCF_057473765.1 Mycobacterium sp. TH-M106
AGCGTGGTCGCCGGCCCCGGATCGGGCAGCCCGGTGGCGGTCAGCGCATCGGCCAGCGTCAGCGCCGCGATTCCGGCGGCGGTGCAGCCGGCCAGCATGGCAACGCTGGCTAACAGGCTGGCGAGCAGCGGCCACACCCGCACGCCCCGGCTGCGCTCAGGGCACACCTCAGCCGAAACGACCGTCATACCTCCAGGGTATGGGCGCACGCCGGCGCACACCGGATAAGCCCGCTACCTGCCCCGCCGCAGCTGGCGTGCCTCGATTTCGCGGGCGATGAACTTCTTGCGGGCGATCTCGGCGATGTGGTCGAAATCGCGGAGAATGGCCTGTAACTCGCGCCGGAACGCGATTCGGCGCTCCGTCAAGTCCGGCGCGGCCTGCAGAAGGTGCTGGTCGGCGACGACCTGGCGCGCGGTCGCGAACAGCAGCGTCGACACCGGTTCGACGCTGCGCACCCGGCCCTGCGCCGCGTACTGCCGGCCGACGCCGAGCGCCAGCCGGGTGAGCTCCTTCTCGCTGATCTCTGCCGGCGCGTCGCGCAGCACGTCGGCGACGATCTCGTATGCCTCGAAGAACACCCGCAGCATCGCGTCGGCCATCAGGGGTCGCTTATCGAACAACATCGCGTCGATCTCGGCGTCGCCGGCGGCCAGGCGTGCTTCCCAGTCGGAGTGCCAGTCCATCTCTTCGGCGATGTTGCGCCGGAATGCTGCCGAGTCCGCGAAGTAGAAATCGAATTTCAGCAGATCCCGCAACCGCATCGCTTGATCCCAGAAGGCCTGCAGCCGGTCACCGTCGGCGTGCCCGGCGTGTGCCAGAGCCAGTTCAACGATCGAGGTTTCCAGGAAGGCGTGGATCACGGTGTTGCGGTAGAACGCCGCTGTGTGCTCATCCTCGGGCGCGATCCGCCACACCGGCTCCCGGCCGCCGTCGATGCGGGTGACCGGATGGCCGGCCGACAACGCGTCCGCCGCTGCGCGAACCCCGTCGGGGCTGCGCAGCCGCAGCGCGCTGGTGCTCATCGGGGTCTGCTTGCGCTCCAAATAATCCAGCGAGTCCTGCAGGGTGTGGTGCAGTTGGTCGAGGGTGAGGGCCAGTCCGCGGGTCGCCAGCAGCAGCGTCGACACCAAACCGGTCGCATTCACCGGGGTGGCCCGCAGAATCCGCCACGCCACCTCGAACGCCATCTTCTGCATGGCCAGCCGCTTGGCACCACCGTCGACGGCAAGCGCCCCGTCCGGCGGGCCGAGATAGGCGCGCATGGAGACGGCCTCCGGGAAGCGGACATAGATCTTGCCGTAGTTGCGTTCACCCTGGGCCTTGATGAAGTTGTACAGCCAGCTGAATCCCTCGGGCCGCTTCTCGGCGCCGCGCGCGTAGGCGGCGTACTCGGTGGTCTCGTGTAGCTGGTCGAAGCTGATCGAAACCCCTTGCAGCAGAATGTCGTCGCTGCGGCCGTCCAGGTAGGCGTCGGCGACGTAGGTCATCAGTCCGAGCTTGGGCGGCAGCATCTTGCCGGTGCGCGATCGGGTGCCCTCGATCGACCAGCTCAGGTTGAATCGTTTTGCCACGACGTAGCCGACGTATTCCTTGAGCACATACTTGTACAGCGGGTCATCGGCGACGTTGCGCCGGATGAAGATGACGCCGGAGCGGCGCAGCACCGGACCCATCACACCGAATGCCAAGTTGATGCCGGCGAACACATGCACCGGCGGCAACCGGTTCTCCTGCATCGCCACCGGCATCACCGCGCCGTCGATGTAGGACCGGTGCGAAAACAGCAGCACCGCCGGGTGGGTCGCCAGCGCGGTGCGCATCGCGGCAACCTGATACTCGTCGTAGTCGATGTCGGGATCGAAACCGCGGCTGAGCAGCCTGCCGAGCACCG
>NZ_JBYCLE010000044.1:0-6907 GCF_057473765.1 Mycobacterium sp. TH-M106
CCGCTGTTTCAGGAGCAGCTGATGCAGCTGGCGGTGGACTGCGCGGGTTTCTCGGCGGGAGAGGCCGACCAGCTGCGCCGCGCCATGGGGTCCAAACGGTCCACCGAGCGGATGCGACGGCTGCGGACCCGGTTCTACGACGGCATGCGTGAGCTGCACGGCATCACCGGCGAAGTGGCCGACCGTATCTACGAAAAGCTGGAAGCCTTTGCCAACTACGGGTTTCCGGAGAGCCACGCTTTGAGCTTCGCGTCGCTGGTGTTCTACTCGGCGTGGTTCAAGCTGCACCATCCGGCGGCGTTCTGCGCTGCCCTGCTGCGGGCACAGCCGATGGGCTTCTACTCGCCACAGTCGCTGGTGGCCGACGCCCGCCGACACGGCGTGGTGGTGCACGGCCCGGACGTCAACGCCAGCCTGGCGCACGCAACGTTGGAGCACGCGGGAACGCAGGTCAGGTTGGGACTGGGCGGTGTCCGTCATATCGGAGACGAACTCGCCGAGAAGCTGGTCGGGGAGCGAAACACCGGCGGGGCGTTCGTCTCGCTGGCGGATCTGACTTTCCGGGTGCAGCTTTCGGTGCCGCAGGCCGAAGCACTGGCCACCGCCGGTGCTTTTGCCTGCTTTTCGATGTCGCGGCGGGAGGCGCTGTGGGCGGCCGGGGCGGCCGCGAGCCAGCGCCCCGGCCGGTTACCGGGGGTGGGCGCCCCCTGCATCGACGGGTCGCACATCCCGGCGCTGCCCGGAATGAGCGAGACCGAGTTGGCCGCCGCAGACGTGTGGGCCACCGGCGTCTCCTGCGACAGTTTCCCGACCCAGTTCGTCCGCGCTGACCTCGACGCGGCAGGGGTGATCCCCGCCGAGAAGCTGTTAAGCGTGCCCGACGGCACCCGGGTGCTGGTCGCCGGGGCGGTGACCCACCGGCAGCGGCCCGCAACCGCGCGCGGGGTGACGTTCGTCAACCTCGAAGACGAGACCGGAATGGTCAACGTGCTGTGCACGCCGGGAGTGTGGGCGCGGCACCGCAAGCTGGCGGCCACGGCGGCGGCGCTGCTGGTACGCGGGCAGCTCCAGAATGCCAGCGGGGCGGTCACCGTGGTGGCCGAGCGGCTGAGCTCGATCGCCCTGGCGGCAGGATCTCGCTCCCGTGACTTCCGTTGACCACCTTCTCCTGTGACGTCCGTTGACCACCTTCTCCCGCGACTTTCGCTAGCCACCTTCTCCCGCGACGTCCGTTGACCACCTCCTCCCGCGAACTCCTCCCGCGAACGTCCGTTGACCACCTCCTCCCGCGAACTCCTCCCGCGAACGTGAAGCTGTTGCGAAATTTTCGCGAATTTTTCGCAACAGCTTCACACTCGGCGGCGAGGGTGGCTCGGCGGGCGGGTGGCTCGGCGGGCGGGTGGCTCGGCGGCGAGGGTGGCTCGGCGGGCGGGTGGCTCGGCGGGCGGGTGGCTCGGCGGGCGGGTGGCTCGGCGGGCGGGTGGCTCGGCGGGCGAGTGGGTGGCTCGGCGGGCGGGTGGCTCGGCGGGCGGGTGGCTCGGCGGGCGGGTGGCTCGGCGCCAACGACTAGGCTCCCAGCCATGATCCTGAACCTGTCTGTCGACGAAGTCCTGACCACCACCCGATCGGTGCGCAAACGACTCGACCTGGATAAGCCGGTGCCGCGTGAGGTGCTGATGGAGTGCCTGCAGCTGGCGCTGCAGGCGCCTACCGGCTCTAACGCGCAGGGCTGGCAGTGGATGTTCGTCACCGACCCGGTGAAAAAGCAGGCGATCGCCGACATCTACCGCGCCAACGCGCTGCCGTACCTGGATCTGCCCAAGCCGGAATACGCCGACGGCGACGTCCGGGGTGAGCGCATGCAACCGGTCACCGACTCGGCGCGCTATCTCGCGGAGAACATGCAGGAGGTTCCGGTGCTGATGATTCCGTGTCTGGAGGGCCGGGTGGAGCAGGCGCCGTTGGGATTGAGCGCGTCGTTCTGGGCGTCGCTGTTCCCGGCGGTGTGGAGCTTCTGCCTGGCGCTGCGCTCGCGCGGGCTGGGTTCCTGCTGGACCACCCTGCACCTGCTCGAAGACGGCGAGAAGCAGGCCGCCGAGGTGCTCGGCATCCCGCATGACACGTACAGCCAGGGCGGGCTGTTTCCGATCGCCTACACCAAGGGCACCGACTTCAAGCCGGCCAAGCGGCTGCCCGCCGAACAGCTCACCCACTGGGACAGCTGGTGATTTATACCGCCCCTCTGAACCCGTGCTGACGCCACGCCTCGTAGACGGCGACCGCGGCCGCGTTGGAGAGGTTCAGTGACCGCCGGCCGGCCAGCATCGGGATGCGCAGCTGCGCGGTGACGTGCTCATCGGCCAGCACCGCCGCTTCCAGCCCGGCCGGTTCGGGCCCGAACAGCAACACGTCACCGGCCTGGTAGCGCACGTCGGCAAACGATGTGCTCGCCTGCGCGGTGAAGGCGAACACCCGAGCCGGCAGCAGAGCATCCCACGCCGCCTGCAGCGACGGGTGCACGGTGACCGACGCCAGGTCGTGATAGTCCAGCCCGGCACGCCGCAGCTTGGGCTCGGACAGGTCGAAGCCCAGCGGCTCGACAAGATGCAGCTGTGCGCCGGTAGCCGCCACCATCCGGATCGCATTTCCCGTGTTGGGCGCGATACGGGGTGAATAGAACACGAGCCGGAACACGGCGCCAGTGTAGGAACGCTGCCGCAGGGTGCTCCAATGTCAACGACAAACGCGCGATGACCACGCCGTGCCAGGTATCGTCGACCGTTTGCTCGCACGCCCATCTTGGGGTCCGGCGCGGTCCCGCAAACTCTGCCTGTTCAGTAAGAAGTGCGGTGACTTCGGCTGCGGGCGTTTCTCTACCATCTCGGCGACCAAGAGGTCCACGAACGGATGTCGATGCCCGGTGACTCAAACGAAGCCGAATTACGGGTGGCCGTGACCGCCCTTGAGGAGCTGGCCAAGGCAGCGGGTCGGGTTACTTCGGCCGGGATGAGCATGCCATCGGCCACCACCCACTCGATGAACCGATCCACCGACACACCTCACTCGGTGGCAGCATGCTGGATCAAGACAACTTCGTCATTCGACACCGCCGACACCACCTTCATTCGGCACGGGGCCGCCGGGCAGGTACGGCCCCACTACGATATTCGGGCACGTTTGGAACACCGACACGAAGGTGCCCGTGCTCGGGCAGTAGGTCACCTTTGAGAAATCGTCTTGGCAGAGCCGCGGGTCGTAGCAGTACGGCTTTATCGGGTCGGCGCTGGCTGCGCCAGCTTTTGCGATAGCTAACCAGATCAAGACAACCGCCCAAATCACGACTAAGGCTAGCGCAACGCCAGTGTGTTTGTTCACATCAACCCTTTCTACTTCATCGGGCACATGTATATGGTGGCGACGCCAAAGACCCGCAGTTGCTCACCATAGGACACGCCCTGAGTGCGGAGTTCCTCTCCGACGACCAAGGTGGCACGCCATCACACGTGACTTGAGCCATACGTAAGGCAGTCTGCGTAGTGATGTGGAACCCGTTTCGCTCAAGAGCCTGAGCGTATGCATCAAAACTGTGCACTGCCAGGCCCCGGCACTTCAGCGTCTGCGATAGGCGTACACGCCACAGCCCACAGAAGGAAACTACTCGTCAGCCCGCACAGCAAACTTTTATTCATCATCGTACCCTTCTTTTTATGAGTCACGCTGTCGCATATTCACACGCCCAAAGCAGTGCAGAACCGGAAATAGCCCGCCTCTGGCGAGCACGCCGACCCGGACCACCAACACGACGTAGCCCGGGCGCCACGCGGATCGCCTTCCGGCGGTTCACTCCGTTTATCTTGTCAATATTCCACTTTGATAGAGGATCATACGCTTCAGCGTTGGGAGAGTCGAGTCATCGAGGTCAACCGACCAGGTAGCCATTGATGAACCGCCATGCGCGGCGCGGTAGTAGCCATCGCTGCGGACCGGCGCTCGGGACTCGGCGAAAGACTCGGCGAAGGTCTCGGCGAAGGACTCGGCGAAAGACTCGGCGAAGGTCTCGGCGAAAGACGCGGCGAAAGACTCGGCGAAAGACTCGGCGAAAGACTCGGCGAAGGTCTCGGGCTGGTCGTAGGGTGTCGTCGACCGTTTGCTCGCACGCCCATTTCAGGGTCCCGCGCGGTCCCGCAAACTCTGTCTCTTCAGTAAGAAGTGTGGTGACTGCGGCCGCGGGCTGTCATACTTGTCGGGTTGCCATCGTCGCGTCACGGGCCTAGCACGGCTTGTGGAGCGTCGTCGACCCGTCAGCGGGCGCGGTGTGCAGGAAGTCCAAGCCAATGAACGCCAATCAACGAGGCGCCACCAGTGACGCTCACCCGGACGGTCGGTATCCCGGCCGCGGACCGGTGACCCTGTTCTCCCACCCGGACGGGGCACCGGCAAAGGGCAGCCGCGCTGGACCGGACGCACCGACCGGGCGGCCGGCGAAGCAGCTGCCGAGGTGGGTGGTGCGCAATTGGCCGGTCCGCTGGAAGGTGCTGGCGATCGCGCTGCTTCCGATGGCGCTGGCGATCGCCTTCGGCGGGCTGCGGATCGCCGGCGCACTCACCGAAGCCGGCCGGCTGCGGCTGGCCGCTGACCGCGCGGTAATGGTCCCGGCGATCACCGACTACATGTCGGCGTTGGGCAGCGCGCTGGTAGCCGCCTCTTCCGGAGGGGACGCCCAGGGCGCGAAGAGGGGTTACGAGAACCGCAAATACGAACTGCAGTCGCGGATGGCGGACACCGACGTGGCGCCCGACGTGCGGTCCGGAGTCACCACTGTGCTGGAGCGGGGCCAGAGCCTGCTGGACGCGGTGTTGGCGAACAGCATCGGGTTGCGGGACCGGGTGACCGGCTACGCACCGATCCTGATGACCGCCCAGGACGCGATCAACGGGTCGGTGCGTCTGGACAACGAACGGATTCGGGCCGAGACCGAGGGCCTGAGCCGGGCCGTCGGCGCACGCGGGCAGATGATGATGCAGCAACTGCTGGTCGACCGGGGCGGCGAGCTCCCCGAACAGGATCTGCGCACCGCGATGATCACCGTGGCCGGCACCGAGCCGTCGACGCTGCTGGGGATGAACCAGGTGCTCGGCGTCGACTCGCCGGACGCCAAGAAGCTGCAGCAGCAGCTGGTGACCCGGATGGCGGTGATGTCCGACCCGGCCAGTGTGCTGCCCAACAACCCGGTGCTGCAGGACTCGATACACAGCACCGACGCGATCGCCGCGCGGGTGATCGAGCGGACCAGCGGGTCGGTGATCCAGTCTGTGGACGACCGCGCCGCTGCCCAGCGCGACGCCGTGATTCGCGACATCGTCCTGATGCTGGCGGCGATCGGGCTCGCGCTGGCGGCGGTGTGGCTGGTAGCCCGATCGCTGGTGCAGCCGCTGCGCACGCTGCGGGACGGCGCCCTGCAGGTCGCCCACACCGACCTGGAGAACGAGATCGCCCAGGTGCGGGCCGGCTCGGCTGGTTCAGAGCGGGATCCCGCGCCGCTGCCGGTGCACACCACCGAGGAGGTCGGCCAGGTTGCGCACGCGGTCGACGAGCTGCACGCCCAGGCGCTGCTGCTGGCCGGTGACGAAGCGAGGTTGCGACTGCTGGTCAACGACATGTTCGAGACCATGTCGCGGCGCAACCGCTCCCTGGTCGACCAGCAGTTGTCGCTCATTGAGCGGCTGGAGCGTGACGAGGACGACCCGGATCGCCTGGACAGCCTGTTCCGGCTGGATCACCTTGCCGCCCGGATGCGCCGCAACGGCGCCAACCTGCTGGTGTTGGCCGGCGCGCAGATCTCGCATGAGAAGGGCCGATCGGTGCCGTTGGCGACGGCGATCAACGCGGCCACCTCCGAGGTGGAGGGTTACCGCCGGGTCGAGACTGCGATGGTGCCCGACGTCATGGTGGTCGGCGCAGCCACCGGCGACGCCATCCACCTGTTCGCGGAGTTGATCGACAACGCGCTGCGCTACTCGCCGCCGACGGCGCCGGTCCAGGTTTGCGCCGAGTCCGCCGCCGACGACGGGGTGCTGGTCCAGATCGTCGACTCCGGGTTGGGAATGATCGACACCGACCTTCGCATCGCCAACATGCGGCTGAGCACCGGCGGCGAGGCCACCCCCGAAAACGCACGGCACATGGGCCTTTTCGTGGTCGGCCGGCTGGCGCAGCGGCACCGGATCCGGGTGTGGCTCTCGCCGACGTCGCCCGCCGGGCGGGGCATCACCGCCAGGGTGTACCTGCCGCCGAGCCTGCTGGTCGGCGCCATCGGTGGCATCGAAGGCACCGGAGGCACCGGAGGCTTCGGAGGCGCAGGTGGCATCGGTGGCTTCGGTAGCACCGGAGGCATCGAAGGCACCGGAGGCTTCGGAGGCGCCGGTGCCATTGGCGGCAGGGATAGCAGGGATAGCAGGGATAGCAGGGAGCCGCGCCGGACTCCGGCTGTGGTCGTTTCGCCAGTGCCCACGCAGATCGCCGACGAACAGGTCACCCGGGCGGGCGAGCCCACAATCTCGCCGCTGCCGCGGCGCAGCCCGGGATCCAGCGGGATCACCGGCATGCCCACCGAACCGCCGGCCGTCGCCGGGAACCGGTCGCCGGCTGAAGCCGCACCTGACGTGTTGGCCGGGCCCGGGCAGTCCCCGGACCCGCCGGCCGCGCCGGCCGGGCTGGTCGCGCCGGCCGGGCCGGCCGGGCAGTCCCCGGCCGGGCCGGCGGCGCCGGACCCACTGGTGTCGCCGAACGGTCCGGCACCGCCTGGCGGGACCCACGTCGAGGACGTGATCTACCAACGGATGATGTCGGAGTGGCTGGTCGACCCGCACGAGTTGGGCCGCAGCGCCGACCTGGACTGGAAGTCGGT
>NZ_JBYCLE010000045.1:0-2124 GCF_057473765.1 Mycobacterium sp. TH-M106
ATCGACTACCATCGCGCCCACACCAACCCCACCGGGGAGACGCCATGAGTTGGGTAATTTCCCGCGCGATCTCTGCGGTTAAGTCAGAAACACCTCACCTCGGCGCGTTGCGGCGTGCGCCGTTGTCACGTCATTTGCTGATGAACCTCACTGCAGGGGCATGGTCTCGACGAAACACCCATCGTCTGGTGGACGCGCTCTACGTGGAACTGGCCGAGCAGCTGCATGCCCCGCTGGTAACGACTGATACCCATCTAGCGAACAGTTGCCCACAAGCTCAGCTGCCTTAGCCGTTTGACTCTCCTCAGCTCGTTGCGGGGCGAACGCGAATTCCCGCAGCCCTGGTCGCGAGGCCGCGCCGTTGGCGATTCGCGCGGCGGCCCCGGTGCGATCCGGGCGGGTGCTGCCCAGTCGCTCCCGGGCTGCGCCTGACCGTTGTGTGAAGGCAGATTTTCCCAGTGGGAGGCGCCGCGCATACTGACTGGCGGTGGTTTGCGGGCTGTCGCCCACCCCGGTGCGGCGCACCTTCGAGATCGGTGAGCAAGTGAGGAGCAGCGGTGATCTTCATCGTCGTCAAGTTCGAAACCAAACCCGAGTGGACCGACCGGTGGCCTCAGCTGGTCGCTTCGTTCACGGCGGCCACCCGAGCCGAACCGGGCAACCTCTGGTTCGACTGGTCGCGCAGCCTCGACAACGAATGCGAATACGTGCTAGTCGAAGCGTTCCGCGACGCTGCGGCCGGCAGTGCCCACGTCAACAGCGACCACTTCAAGCAGGCGATGCGGGAGCTGCCGCCGGCACTGACCTCGACGCCGAAGATCATCAGCCAGGCGATCGACGCGACGGACTGGTCGGTGCTGGCCGAGATGAGTGTCGACGAGCCGGCGTGAGCTAACCGGAGACGGCTATCTCGCGGCCCAGCTCGTAACCGGGCGTCAGCGGCAGGATGTCACCACTCCAAAACGACCCGGGGTCGAACCAGCTCGAATGCTTGTCGGTGGACAACAACCCCATCTCCTCGTAGGTGATCGCCACTGTCTCCGCGCAGTAGGCGGTCTCGACACCCGCTGCGCGCTGTCGCGCCTTACGCCGTTGCGATGCCTGGCGAACCTTCTTGTCCAACACCGGGATACCCCGTGTCCAGTCGTTGATGGTCGGGACGCGACCGCGCAGCCACCGGCCGGTGAGCCGCGCAGTGGCGGGGAACGGGGTGCCGTCCATCCGGGCGATGACCCGCAGCAATCTGTCCTCCTGGCTGCGGTTGGCATACGGGGTCAGCTGACGTAGCCAGCACCGCTGGTGGTAGTGCTGCATCCACCGCTCGACGGCTTCCCGGGCGTCGTTAAGCTGCACGCCGCGATGCGTGGCGCCCGCCCAGACGTCGGTGAGCTTGTCGCCGAGCTCGGCGTGCCAGATCAACGGCGGCAGATCGTCGATGGCCACCGTCATGCCGACGTGGTTCACCGGGGCGTTGGAGAGGGTCTGGATGGTGCGGTCCGGCCCGGAGCGACCGCGGAACAGCCAGATGTCCCCGGTACGGGTTTCGGCCAGCGCCCGATCCAGCGTCACCGTATGTGCGTCCACAACAGCACCATAAAGGTTGACCACATCGCACTAAGCGATCCGGTCGGATCGGTGGCGGCTTGCGAGCCAATGGTTCGCTACGTCCTGCTGAGTGTCAGTGTCCTCGTTGTGGACAGCACTCGGTTGGCGGTGATCTTTTCGACCCTGCGGGCCTCGCGTTCGAGGTGGCGCTGCTTGGATAGCTCGAACTTGGCGCACGCGTCCTTGAGCTCGTCGACCAGCAGGCCGAGGTCGTCGCGCATTTGTGCGGCCTCGCCAGTGAAGTCCTCGCGCTCGAAGATACGCCATTTCTTCAGTACCGGCATCACCACGTCGTTGAGGAAGATGCTCGGGTCGAACACCCCGCCAACGGCGATGATGACGGCCTTACGGCGAAATTCCGGGACCGTGTATCCGGGCATCTTGAAGTTGCGTAGCACCTTGTGCAGTGACCGCATTGCCTCGTTGGGTGCGATCTGGAAGCCGGCATCGGAGACGTCGCGGTAGAAGAGCATATGCAGGTTTTCATCGGCCGAGACGCGGGCCAGCAGTTGGTCGGCG
>NZ_JBYCLE010000046.1:0-1494 GCF_057473765.1 Mycobacterium sp. TH-M106
GCCAACGCCGCCTCGATCTGCGCCGCACCCACCGTCAACTCCGACCCCGACGCAGCCACCCACTCCGGCGCAACAACCATCAACGACACAGCCCAGCATCCTTCCCACCCGAAACGTCCCCCCTCCCATGCGATCTGAAGTGATCTGCCTCACAAGAGAGGGGTACTGAGACCACCGTCACAGAAGGAGCCTGCGGAAAAAATGCTAGCACAACGACGGCGAAAATGGGTAAAAAATCGATGAATTTGCCTCGCGTTCGCCGACTTACGCCGCTACGGTAAGCACCCGCACAGCACCGGACACCAACCCTGCGGCCTCGGCGCGTGTGACACCCGGCGACGTCCACCCTGACAGCGTCCGCCGCACCCGGCGCGCCCGCCGCACCCACAAAAGGCCATCTTGCACCGCCGACCGAACCTGCGCGTGCCACCAAATCACAACTTGGACAGCATGATTCGATTCCCGTCGTTCCAACGCCACAACGCGGCCGCAGTCATTCCCGCGCGGCGCTCACCCCGGTAGGCGGGCCTCGGTCGCCGCCGAGAAATCCATCTCAGGGGCCATCCAGGCCAGAGCGCGCCGAGTGCCGCCGCTGACGTGGCCGGCGGCCAGCGCCTCCCGGGCGCCCTCCAGATAGGGCACCGCGGCCGAGTAGATCACCGCGGTGACACCGCTGGCTCGCGCCAGCTTGTGCAGGTGGCTCAGCAGGCCGAAACCCGTGATGCCGGTGGCACATTCGGCAACCGGCGCCAGCCCCGCCGCGGCAGCCGCGGCGTTCAGCGTGGTCATCGCGTCGATGGCCCTGCGGGAAACACTCCCCGGCGGCCTAGTGCCGGCCACTACCCGGCCGCCGCCTGAGCAGCGGCGATCAACGCCTCGCCCGGCAAGCACCGCCAACTCCGATGCCTGCGCACCGATCTGTTCAGGGAATCACGAACGTCAAAGCAATACCTTGTTCCCCTTACGGAATCGGCGGAATGAAGTTAGCGGCGGCGATGGATTCGGCCCCGGGGTCATAGAAACTCGTGCCCAAACCTGCAGGTGTTCCCACCGCACCGGTGGCCAGATCCACCTCGGTCACCCCGTCGAGACCGCCCGAAATCACGTAGGCCTCTTGTGAATTGGCCGGATCGATCGCCGCATCGGTGATGTCAAGCGAATTCGGGTTGGTCGTGCCGCTGTTCAAGTTAAGCGTGCTCACCACCTGATTCCCCGAACCTATCGTGTACAGCGAGGTGTCGGTCGCACCCACGGTGGACCCGAACGCGTACACATCGCCGGACCCCGATGTGCCGGGCAGTCCCGCCACCACATCGGACACGGTCGTCCCGGTCGGCAGGGCCACTTCCGACACCGTTCCGGTGCCGGCGTCGACCACCGCGACGTTGTCCCCGTTGGCGATGTAGGCGTCGCCGTTGACCGAGTTGACCGTGAGGGACTCGGTGGTGTTGGGGTTCAAGTAGCCGCTGGTGATGGTCTCGGTCACCGTGTTGT
>NZ_JBYCLE010000047.1:0-4007 GCF_057473765.1 Mycobacterium sp. TH-M106
ACGTCAGGGTGGAACGAGATCCTCATCCGGCCGCGAACGCGTCCGCGTCGACACCGAGCTCATCGAGCATCTCCGCCAGAGGAACCGCGCGAAACGAGTTGGCCCGTAGTTCACGCAGCCGCAGCGCGTCGACGACATCAGCGTGCTCATGCAACCGCTCGTAGTCGGCCAAGCTGATGATCACCGCGACCTCGGTACCACTGTCGGTGACGATGGCTTCTTCGGCTGTCGAGGCGACCGTGCGTACAACCGCTCCCAGGCTTCCACGAAGGTCCCGCAAACCATGAGTACTCATGTGTGCACATGTTACACTATGCTCCCGAATACGGCAGCGGCTTGGACTGATGGGTCAGGGCGTTGCCGAGCGCTGATGCCACTGACGCCGGGGTACGGCGAAACTCTGCTTCCAGAAGACGAACTAGTCGCGTTACTCCCACACGTCATCGAGGTGCTCGACAAACCCATCCGCAAGGCCGACGTCTATGCCCTCGAACAGGCGGTGCAGGAGCAGGTGTCAGAGGAGCTGTTGACGGCGGCTTTCGCCGGTTCGTTGCAGCTCCCTGATCTGCTCAGCGACTACTACTTCGGCGCACCCCGGCAGCAGGGAACCGCCCACGCGGTGTTCAAGACGCCCTGGCAGGGCGACCCACGGGTCAACCTCCAGAGCGACCACGGGAAGGCCAAGGCATACCAGGTACGCCAAGTCATCTCAGCAATCGACAGGCTCAACGGCATCGAGGAAGGAGATCGATGATGGGGCACTACACCTACCGGGCGGAGTGGTCCGCCGAGGACAGTGAGTACGTCGGGCTGTGCGCCGAGTTTCCGTCACTGTCCTGGCTCGAACCGTCTGCACACGAGGCCATCGCCGGTATCGAAAAGCTGGTCGGCGAAGTGGTCGAGGACATGGCCGCCAACGGCGAGGCCATCCCGGAGCCGCTGAGCGAACGTCGCTACAACGGCAAGGTGTTCATCCGCACCACACCGGACCTACATCGACGGCTCACCATCGAAGCCGCCGAACAGGGCGTGTCGGTGAACCAGTGGGTGGTGCAACGACTGTCGTCGCGTCAGCCTGCCTGACCGCCTCAGTCTCACCGCGCTGCGGCCGGGCGGATACGACACCAGAGATTCAGGTTTCTCCACGATCGCGGTCTCGGTGGTGTCGGATTTCAAGCCGCGCACCGGGTTCCTCGTTGGCGTTGCCCGCCCACAGTAAGTGTCTTACACTTTTGGGGTGCAGTTCGAGTGCATGCCCCATGCTTGGCAGCACAGCATTGATGAACACGAGATACGGGCCGTCATCGAGTACCCGTTACTGCGATATGCCATCACGACGAAGCGGTTTCCCGATGCAAATACCTACATGTTCGTCGGCAACGTCGCCGACGACGGTCCCTGGATTGAAGTGGCCGCTGAAGGTGGAGGCGGTCAAACGTGGGTGGTGTTCCACGCGATGATGCTCACCCCGAAGGAAGCTTCGCAGATCTACACCTACTCCCGCGGCACGGTGGACCTACGGGCCGACTGCGTCGGACAGCGGGAGTTCATCGGACCCCACTATGGAAAGGAGAACTGACATGGCCAAGCGTACCGGCGACGATTACGCCAAGATGAGTTCCGACGTGGAGTCGGGCAACTACACCATCCGTGGGCCCATCGAGGCGGGAACCACCCTCCGCATGGGGCGCCCAGCCGGAGACAGCCGCCGCGGCGCCAGCCCCACCCGGACGGTCCGACTCGCCGCAGACCTGGACAACAGGCTCGTCGAGTACGCAGAACACGCCCACGTCAGCCCGAGCGAGGTCATGCGCCGTGCGCTAGACGACTACCTTCGCCGGCTGGGCGCGTAGCAGGCGTACAACAGCACCCCAGGCCCAGCAGGGCCCGGGGTGCCCCGCTGTTCGGCATCAATGTGCGTGGCCGTGGTGCCCGTGGGCTTCGGCTTCCTCCTCTTCAGGTTTCTCGACGATCGCGGTCTCGGTGGTGAGCACCATCCGGGCCACCGACGCGGCGTTGAGCACCGCCGAGCGGGTCACCTTGACCGGGTCCACGACACCGTCGGCGGCCAGGTCGCCGTAAGCCAGCGTCGCCGCGTTGAACCCCTGCCCGGCGGGCATCTCGGCCACCTTGCTGGTGACCACCGCACCGTCCGCCCCGGCGTTGGCCGCGATCCAGTGCAGCGGCGAGCTCAGCGCGGTGGAGAAGACGTCCACCCCGGTCGCCTCGTCGCCGCTGAGCGTGGGCCGCAGCTTGGTCAGCGCCGACCGGGCGTGCAGCAGCGCGCTGCCACCCCCGGGGACGATGCCCTCCTCGACCGCGGCCTTGGCGGCGTGCACGGCGTCCTCGACGCGCTGCTTGCGCTCCTTGAGCGCGGTCTCGGTGGCCGCGCCCACCTTGATGACGGCCACCCCGCCGGCCAGCTTGGCCAGCCGCTCCTCGAGCTTCTCCCGATCCCAGTCGGAGTCGGTGGCCTCGATCTCGGCGCGCAGCTGCTTGACCCGGGCCGCGATCGCCGCCTTGGTGCCGCCGCCGTCGACAATGACGGTGTCGTCCTTGGTGGCCACCACCCGGCGTGCCGAGCCCAGCACCTCCACCCCGACCTCGCGCAGCAGCAGTCCCACGTCGGGGTTGACCACCTGGCCGCCGGTGACGACGGCGAGGTCCTCCAGGAACGCCTTGCGCCGGTCGCCGAAGAACGGCGCCTTGACCGCGACGGCCTTGAGCGTCTTGCGGATCGCGTTGACCACCAGCGTCGACAGCGCCTCGCCCTCGACGTCCTCGGCGACGATCAGCAGCGGCTTGCCCGCCTCGACCACCTTCTCCAGCAGCGGCAGCAGATCCGGCAGCGAGCTGATCTTCTCACGGTGCAGCAGAATCAGCGCGTCCTCCAGCACGGCCTCCTGCAGGTCGAAGTCGGTGACGAAGTACGCCGACAGGAATCCCTTGTCGAAGCCGACCCCGTCGGTGATCTCCAGTTCGGTGGAGAGCGTCGAGGACTCCTCCACGCTGACCACACCGTCGCTGCCGACCTTGGTCATCGCCTCGCCGACCAGCTTGCCGATCTCCTCGTCGCGCGAGGACACCGTCGCCACCTGGGCGATCGACTTCTTGCCGGAGACCGAAGTGGCGGCGGCCAGCAGCGCCTCCGACACCGCGTCAGCCGCCTTGGAGATGCCCTGGCCCAATTCGATCGGGTTGGCCCCGGCCGCAACGTTGCGTAGCCCGCCCTTGATCAGCGCCTGAGCCAGCACGGTCGCGGTGGTGGTGCCGTCGCCGGCCACGTCGTTGGTCTTGGTGGCCACCGACTTCACCAGCTGCGCACCCAGGTTTTCGAACGGGTCCTCCAGGTCGATCTCCCGAGCCACCGTGACGCCGTCGATGGTCACCGTCGGGCCGCCGAACGCCTTGGCCAGCACCACCGTGCGGCCGCGCGGACCCAGCGTCACCCGGACCGCGTCGGCGAGTTTGTCGGCCCCGGCTTCCATGGCGCGGCGCGCGGCCTCGTCGAACTCAATCTGCTTGCTCATAAGCTCTTTCCTGACTCCGCCCGACGACGATGCAGGCCGGTCAACGGCCTGCCGAGAAGCCGGGCAATTGGCTTCTGCGCATGCCGCCCCGGAAATCGCCCGCGGTCACGGGGATCTCCGGGGCGGAACGCGATGGTTACTTCGGCCGCCTACTTGTCGACGATGGCCAGCACGTCGCGGGCGGACAGGATCAGGTACTCCTCGCCGTTGTACTTGATCTCGGTGCCGCCGTACTTGCTGTAGATGACGACGTCGCCCTTGGACACGTCCAGCGGGAGCCGCTTCTTTCCCTCGTCGTCCCAGCGACCGGGGCCGACGGCGATGACGGTGCCCTCCTGCGGCTTCTCCTTGGCGGTGTCGGGAATGACCAGACCGGACGCGGTCGTGGTCTCGGCCTCGTTGGCCTGGACGAGGATCTTGTCCTCGAGTGGCTTGATTTTCACGCTCGCCACGATTGGAGCCCTCCACTTGATCAGG
>NZ_JBYCLE010000048.1:0-6489 GCF_057473765.1 Mycobacterium sp. TH-M106
ATGATCAGCTCCGGCACCCCGGTCAACAAGGTGATGCCCGCCGCGAACGCGCCGGGGTTGACGTTCTGGACGAACACCGAGAACACGTAGCCGCCCAGGATTCCGATGATGACGACCAGGCTGTTCAGCAGCACCGCGACCAGGCCGGCGGCCAGCATGCGCGGCGTCACCAGCCGTTGCACCGGGTTGATGCCGAGCACCTCCATCGCGTCGATCTCTTCGCGGATGGTGCGTGAGCCCAGGTCGGCGCACATGGCGGTCGCGCCGGCGCCGGCCACGATCAGCACGGTCACCATCGGGCCGACCTGGGTGACCGCGCCGAACGCCGCACCAGCACCGGACAGGTCCGCCGCACCCAGTTCCCGCAACAAGATGTTCAGGGTGAAGCTGACCAGGACGGTGAACGGGATGGCCACCAGCAGCGTGGGTGCCAGCGAGACGCGGGCGACGAACCAGGACTGCTCGAGGAACTCCCGCGCCTGGAAGGGGCGGCGGAAGGCGAATCTGACGGCGTCGAAGGACATCGCGAACAGCCCGCCGACCGCCTGCATCGGTCCCGACAAATCACGCCCGAGCGTGATCCCCGGCGACCAGCGGTCCAGTCCCGCAACGCCCATCGCCGATAAACCCTCCGGAATCTCACAGCGAACACACAACCGACCCCGCACCGAGCCGACACGGTCGCGGCGATCTTATACACATCGATCGGCAGTGCGGTGCCAAAAGATCAGATTCGCCCACAACGCGATGATGTGGCTTGTCGACACCCGCGACAGGGGCGCTGGGCGAGGAGCCGGGCCGAGAATGTTAGGTTACCCAGCGGGCAACCGGCCGAGGCGCGATGCCGACCGGAGCCGGGAGGTGATTGTCGTGATCGAGAACCCCGCCTGACACGCAGGAGTGTTCGGTGGCCTCTCTGGACGTCAACGGCGGCAAAGTCGTCTACGAAATCCTGGGTGAATCAGGCGATCTCATCGTCTTGACGCCAGGTGGCCGGTTCAGCAAGGACGTTCCCGGGCTGCGACCGCTGGCCTCGGCCCTGGTCGACGGCGGTTACCGGGTGCTGCTGTGGGACCGACCCAATTGCGGCGCTTCCGACGTCCAGTTCTACGGGCAGTCCGAATCACACATGCGCGCCGAGACGTTGCACGGCGTTCTGACCGCCCTCGACGCGGGGCCGTGCGTCATGGCCGGCGGCTCCGGCGGGGCGAGGGACTCCATCCTCATGGCGATCCTCTATCCCGAGCTGGTCACCAAGCTGGCAGTGTGGAACATTGTCGGCGGGGTGTACGGAATGTTCGTCCTCGGGTCTTATTACGTGCTACCCAGCATCACGGCGGTGCGCGACCGCGGCACGTCGGGCTTGCTGTCGCTACCGGAGTGGCGGCGGCGCATCGAGAAGAACCCGAACAACAAGCAGCGGCTGCTCAACCTCGACCGCGACGAATTCCTCAAGGTGATGCTGCGGTGGCTCAACGCCTTCGTCTGCAAACCGGGACAGACCATTCCCGGGGTCGACGACGAAATGTTCGACCGCATCACGGTTCCCACGCTGATCATCCGGGGCGGCGAGAACGACTGGGACCATCCCAAACGAACCTCGCTGGAGGTGAGTTGCTTGATCAACGGGTCCGAGGTGATCG
Source organism: Mycobacterium sp. TH-M106 (assembly GCF_057473765.1). Taxonomy (NCBI): domain Bacteria; kingdom Bacillati; phylum Actinomycetota; class Actinomycetes; order Mycobacteriales; family Mycobacteriaceae; genus Mycobacterium; species Mycobacterium sp. TH-M106. The sequence goes on from NZ_JBYCLE010000048.1 coordinate 1,644, forward strand.
ATCCGCCGTGGCCTGAGGACGCCTGGGAGCAGGCGGCGCGGCAGCGCGCCGCGGACTCGGCGGTCCGGTTCAACATGTTCGACACCTGGGTGCTGGCCGCGCCCGCGATCCTGGACTTTTTGGGTCGCTGAGAAGATAGGAGATCAAGCCGGTGCGATCACGGCCATACCGAGATCCTCAGGTCGCGCAAGAACACTCTCCCCGACCTGGTGCCGTCAATACCTACTTTTCGGCGACCTCCTCCATATCGGGGACAACGCCGGGGATCTACGCCGACGCCGGGAACGCCGCCAACCAGGTGACGGTTCGGCCGGTCGGCGGACACATCCCCGTGGGGGTGATGCCGCGGTCTCATGCAGCCGTCACTGCCAGTCCCGCAGCTGTGGCGACCACGTGAGGCCGATGGCGCGTCCCTCGAGCACCCGGTCGGCGAACACAACGCATTGGTCGAGGACATCCTGGAAGCGTTCGGGGGTAGTCGCTTCGAGGCGCTGCTTGCGTCGCCAGGCTGCCCATCTCGGTTGGGCAAGCTCTGACATGCCCTCCAGGGAGACCGTCAACGAACTCATGGCGGTCCGGCGGGAGTTTCACGCGTGGGTGCGGGTGGGGGCATTGCAGCGCCTCGAGCGCGCTTGGACTATCGGTTGGGGTGCAGCTCTTGTGACATCGGCGGGACACATTGGCCTGTGCCGGCCTGCCAGTGGACCCCTTCCTTTCGTTCAGTAAATCATCTTGTTCAATAAGACTGAACATTCAGCTATACTGAACGCATGGACCTGATCGGGGCCGATCTCGCCGAGGCTGTCGAGCGTCACCTCGCCGAATACGGCGTGCGGATACTCGGCGGCCTATCGGGATTGAATTCCATGGCTCCCGAACAGCTGGACCTGGAGATCGACGGCCAACCCGTCACGATCACTGCTCTCTACCTCCCTCACCTGTCGGCAACCGCAGCACTGCAGGCGTGGGCGACAACCGACACCAACTCATCGCTGCTTGTGGTGGGCCCACGGCTGCATCCATTGAGCGCGGAAACACTGCGGGCCCGCGGTCTCTGGTACATCGACGGGGCTGGGAACGCTTATCTGCGGAACCAAGATGGACTGCTCATCGACGTGCGCGGCCGGCGGTCGGCTGTGTCGGAGCAACTGGACACCCTCAGCGAAGGGTCACACGGAAATGGACCGCGTAATCCCTTCACCCCCAAGCGCGCACAAATTGTCTGCGTCCTGCTGGCCGCACCCGAACTCGTCGAGGCGCCGCTGCGTAACATCGCCGAGTCCGCCGGCGTATCGGTCGGTATGGCCAAGGAGACGATGGATACGTTGCGCACTACCGGCTTCCTGGAACACCTCGGCTCCCGGCGCCGGCTGGTGCGCGCCGGTGAACTGCTGGACCTGTGGGCGGCCGCCTATCCGGGGGGGCTGGGCCGGGCCAACAGACTCTTCGTCGCCAGCGGTGACATCCATGCCTGGTCGGCACCCGAGGGCCTGCAGGTGGCTGTCAGCGGAGAGCAGGCCGTGCCCGGGGACATCCGCAATCCCGAATCCCTGGTGCTTTACGTCGACACTGCAGAGCCCGGGCTGCCCGCCGACCTGCTTATTCACAACCGCTGGCACCGCGACCCGCACGGCAGCATCGTGATCCGAAAGCTATTCTGGCGCAACCTACCTAACGAGCATCTCAGGGTGGCCCCTGCGGCCCTGATCTATGCCGACCTGCTTGCCTCGCGCGAGCCGCGGCAGCTCGAAATCGCTCACCATATGAGAAGGCAGGATGAGCGGCTCGCCCGATTATGACCCGGCTCTCTTGGCCTGGGTGACACCGATCGTCACGGCACTCGCCGACATCGTGCCAACTGAACAGCTGATGCTCGTCGGCGCACAGTGCCGCGATCTGCTGCACTGGCACTGCTGCCGCGGCGTGCCCCCGCGGGCCACCAACGACACCGATATTGCGGTGGCCCTCAACAATTGGCACGCCTTCGAGGCAATTCGCGCCTCCTTCCCCGCTGTATGCAACACCGGGCACCGATTCATGATCGCCGGCTGCGCCGTCGACCTTCTCCCGTTCGGCGAGGTGGAATCGCCCGTAGGAACCACCCGCCATCCCCCCGGCAACGAGTCCATGAACGTCCACGGATTCACCGACGCCTACCTGCGCGCCGATGTTCTCGGTCTCCCCGGCGGTCTGACGGTCCGCCTCCCCCAACCACCGAACTACGCGGTACTCAAACTGCACGCATGGCTCGATCGGTCCGCTTACCACGAATATCGGGACGGCCCAGATCTGGCCTTGGCGGTGCACTGGTACGCCGAGGATCTCGACCGGCTTTACGCCGAACAACACCAGTGGGCCCTGCGCCGCCACGACTTCGACCTGCGCACCGCCGCAGCTGCGCTGCTCGGCCACGACATGCGCGCCAGTGTCAGCCCGCTAGAAACCGTCGTGCTGGCGACACGCGTCACGGAGGCCGATCACGACCTGCTGGCCGAGCACTTCGGTGTCGGCCAGCCGGGCTGGCCCGCCACCGCAGGAACGAGGCGTCCCCTCGTCGATGCGCTACTCGACCTACTCACGCTGGACCCCTGAATGCCGCACGTGCTCTGCGGTCGCACAGAGGATATCCGGGCGGAGGCCCTACGACCGACCACGAGCCCCGCGTTGCACGGAACTGTGAGTCCGGTGTTGCCCGGGCCCGCGCCACCCGCGATCTCAACGGGCTTCGGACCCCGAGGACGGATACGCCCAGGAGACGCACCGTCGTCAGTCCCTACCACCATGGAGGTGGACAAAGAAATGACCCGTGCAGCCCGCAGCAACCTTCCGCCGCAGATCGAACGACGCGAATTACCTTCCGGCACCGTCCGATACGAAGTCATCGCCGATGTCACCTGCGAAAGCGCCCGGCACCAGACCCGCAAACGGTTCGCCAAGCTGGCCGACGCGAAGGAGCACCTCGCCGGGCTGCAGGGCGACGTTGTTGGCGGAGTCCACGTCCGTCGCTCGGCCCTCACCGCGCAGCAGGCCATCGAGGCGTGGCTGGCCGGTCAGCGCCTGCGCCCCAAGACACGCAGCGCCTACATCACGGCGCTACGGCCGGTCGTGGATGCGTTGGTCGGCAAGCTCGTCCAGCAGGTCAGCAAGTCCGACATCGAGACGGTGATCCGCAGTTTGGTCGAAGGCACCAGCGCGACGGGCACCTGGAACGCACCCACAAAGCTCAAGGGCAAGAAGGTTCGCGGCGCGTGGGCGGCGACCAGTATCAACTCCATGCTGGCGCGCATGCGCTCAGTCTGGCAGGACTTGGTGGATCAGGGAGTGGTCAGCCGTAACGTGCCCGCGCTGGTCCGTCCGTTGCCGACCACGAAGCCCGAGATGGACACGCTCTCCGTCGAGCAGGTCGAGACGTTGTTCGCGCACATGTCCGGGGAACGTCTGGAGCTGGTCGTGCATCTCGCCGTTCTCGGATTGCGGCGCGGCGAGATCGCCGCACTGCGGTGGTCGAGCATTGATCTGGACTCGACACCGCCGTGCCTCACGGTGGCCGCCAATCGGGTTGCGGTGTCCGGCGGAGCCACTGAGTCCGATCTCAAAACTGAGGCGGGCCGAGAGGTGCTGCCGATCCCCGATGAGTTGCTGCCGATCCTTCGCCGCGCCCGACAGCGTTGCCGGGAAGAACAGTTGGCGGCGGGCAGCAAGTGGATCGGTGAAGGTCACGTGGTCGCCGACGAGTCCGGCAACCCGTATCACCCGGACATGCTCTACAAGTATTGGTCGCGCACTTTGAAGGCGGCCGGTCTGCCCCACGTCCGGCTGCACGACGCCCGTCACTCGTGCGCGACGTTGATGCACCAGCGCGGCGTTCCGTTGGCCGTGATCGCGGCCTGGCTGTGCCACACCGACACCAGCTTCACGCTTCGCACCTACGCCCACTCCTCCCCCGCGATGCTGGTTGATGCGGCGGCGACGCTCGGCGGTCTTGTGACATCACGTGACACATAGGATGATAAGAAGTCCGATACCCCTACCGGGTAACAACCTGAAAACCCCAGTCAGAAAGGGTCTCCACTGTGGCCAGGGGCGGGATCGAACCGCCGACCTTCCGCTTTTCAGGCGGACGCTCATGCCGACTGAGCTACCTGGCCGGAAGGCACCTGGATTTCCGGGTGCTTTCGCCGCGTGAGCGACCCTGACGGGACTTGAACCCGCGACCTCCGCCGTGACAGGGCGGCGCGCTAACCAACTGCGCCACAGGGCCTTGCCATCCGCTCCGCACCGCCGCGGCACGGGTGCCCCCTACGGGATTCGAACCCGCGCTACCGCCTTGAAAGGGCGGCGTCCTAGGCCGCTAGACGAAGGGGGCCGAAACCGAATCTCTCCGGGGCACTCGCAACGCGGTCGCGTTGGGAGCCAAGCCAGCTTAGGTCACCGTGACCCTAATCCTCAAACGCGCGGCCCGGTCCGTTACGCAGTATCCTGTTGCCTCACGCCCCTATAGCTCAGTTGGTAGAGCTACGGACTTTTAATCCGCAGGTCGCAGGTTCGATCCCTGCTGGGGGCACGGAGCAAAACCCCCACGTGAGGCCGGGCAGGCACCGCGAACCTCAGACCCGAGGGCAGTAGTGCGTCGGCTTGTCCCGCTCATCGAGCGGCGGCAGGTTGCGCGCGGGCGTGTGTACCAGCGGGGCGTCGGCCGGGATGCGACCGGTGGCTCGATCCCACCCGGCGCGGGCCCGCGGATGCATGCGGTAGCGCCGCGGCACCACGGCGTACACCAGCCGGACCAGGTTGCCGAATCGGCGGTGCAACCATTCGTCGCGGCGTGACCAGGTGTAGCCCAACA
>NZ_JBYCLE010000049.1:0-2707 GCF_057473765.1 Mycobacterium sp. TH-M106
TGTAGATTCCGGCGAATCGTGTCGGTTTCCGAAGTTCGTGTCGGTGGCGTGTCGGAATTCCGAATCTGATGTCGGCGGGTTGAGACTGGCGCTGTGGCTGACACGTTGGCTGCAACCGAGGTCCGGTACGTCGCCGATGACGGCGTTCCGGTCGCGACGACATTGGCGGAAGTGAGTGTCGAGCAGGTGGCATGTGGCCTGCCGTGCCGCCGGGTACGCAGTCATGCGTCGGCCCGTCATTATTCGGGCCTGTTCTGGTCGGCGACGAATACCGCGCATGTGGTGTACGAGAGTCGGCTGGAGTTGGACAGGCTGTGGCTGGCTGATTTCGATGTCGACGTTGTTCGGATCGCGGCGCAGCCGATGTGGTTGTGCGGGCGAGACGGCGGGCAGACGCGGCGCCATGTGCCCGACTTCATGTTTCGGGATCGGCGCGGCGAAATTACCCTGGTCGATGTCAAGCCGGCTGCGTTCGCCGACCGCCCTGAGGTCGCCGAGGTGTTTGAGTGGACCGGCCGGTTGTGCCGGACGCGCGGGTGGGCTTATGAGGTCTGGACCGGCGCTTGTCCGGTCCGCTTGGCCAATGTCCGTTTTCTTGGCGGATATCGACGACGCGCCTTGATCAGCGCCGAGGCCTCGGCTCGCGTTGCTCGCGCGGTGCGGGACGGCATGACCATCGGTGAGGTCGACGCTGCGGCCGGTGTTTCCGGAAGTCGTGCGGCGACGCTGGCGATGCTCTGGTCGCAGGAATTGGTGACGGATCTGGGCCAGCCAATGAGTTCCGAGTCAATCCTGGCCTGGGCGCCCTGATGGGGTCGGAAGTGATCGACCTGAGAGTGGGCAGTGACGTCTGGCTCGACGGCGATCGCTGGGAGATCGTCGCACTGCACGGCAGTGATGCCATGCTACGTTGCACAACCCGCCTGCAGCGTATTGGCCTGGCGGAACTTGCAGCGCGAGAATCGGTGTTCGGCGTTGCGATTGATCGCATCGATGTCGACCCAGACGCGGTTGTCTTGTCGGGATTGACCGTCGGTCAGCATCGCCAAGTGATGCAGCGGGCGGCGGTAGTCGCGGGCGTGCTTGATGGGGCTGCGCGCGGAAGCGAGTCTATGCAGGTGGCGATCGCGATCGCCGCGCGCGAGGCGAAGACCTCTGAGCGGACGATCGAGCGGTGGATTTCGGCCTATCGGATCTCGGGCGTGGCGGGTTTGGTCGACGCGCGGGTTCGCCGGTCGGGGAGTTCGCGGATCGATCCGCGATGGGACGTCGCTTGTTTGCGAGTGCTGGCGCACTATGTCGATGCCTCGACGCCGACCCGGGGCGTGGTGATCACCGAAGTTGCCTACGCGTTGGATGACGAGTTCGGTCCCGGTGTGGTGCCGCTGCCCTCGAAGAGCACCGCGTACTCACGGTTGGCTGAATTGTCGAAGAACAAGCATGCTTTCGGCAGCGCGAAGGCGCGCCGGTCGGTTGCCCATCGTCCGAAGGGCCCGTTTGGTCGCCTGCGCGCATGCCGCCCGGGCGAATACGTCGTGCTGGATACGACGCCGCTGGACGTCTTCGCAATGGAGCCGGTGACGCTGCGCTGGGTGGGTGTGGAGCTCACGGTCGCGATGGATCTGTTCAGCCGATGTGTGCTCGGCCTGCGGTTGATCCCGGTGTCGACGAAAGCCGCGGACGTCTCCAACGTGCTGTATCAATGCGTAGCCCCGTCGGCGAGCGAGTCGGCCCCCGGGGACTGGCCGTTTCACGGCGTGCCGAACACTGTTCTGCTTGCCCATGAGCAGCCTCGCGCCGACCTGCCGTCGTGCGTTCCGGAGGCGATCGTGGTCGATCACGGCCGCCAATATTTGTCGGCACATGTGGTCGGCGCGTGTGCGCGGTTAGAAATCGGCATCCAACCGGCCATTCCGAACAAGCCGACCGACAAGCCGACGGTGGAGCGGTTCTTCCGAACGTTGCGGGAATCACTGCTGCAGCATTTGCCGGCCTACAAGGGCCCGGACGTGTACTCGCGGGGCAGGCAGGTCGAGGACCAGGCATTTCTGTATGTCAGCGAACTCGAACAGATCATCCGCGAGTGGGTCGGCGGTGTGTATCACCGCAGCAAACACCACGGGCTGTGTATGCCGGAATTGCCGGGCGTGGCGTTATCGCCGGCGGAGATGTTCGAGGCCGGCATCGCCCGCGCAGGCGGGCTACAGCTGCTGACGAATCCGGATGTCGCCTATGAGTTCCTCGACGTGCGGTGGCGCACGATCCAGCATTACGGCGTCGACGTCGACGGGCTGCGCTACGACGGGCCGGCATTGAACCTCTACCGCAACACACGGTCGGCTTATGGCGGCGTCCATGCCGGCAAGTGGCCGATCTTCGTCGATGCACACGATGTGCGCCACACCTACTTCCAGGATCCGGTGTCGAAGACGTGGCACGCGCTGGATTGGGAGCATGCCGCTGGACTCGACCAACCCTTCAGTCGCGACGCCGCCGACTACCTCAAGCGGATCTGCCTGCGTGAGAACCGGCACGTCGACCCCGAAAAGGCAGTGCACGAACTGCTGGCGCAGTGGAGCCGCGGCGAGGTCGAAACCCGCCGTGACCGCAACCTAGTGGTGTGTCTCGCAAATAAATAGGTGGTTGTTCGGTATTCTGGTGGGATGAGTGCACCAGCAGTGCCATTGCCGTTGTCGGCCGGTGAGCG
>NZ_JBYCLE010000050.1:0-2088 GCF_057473765.1 Mycobacterium sp. TH-M106
CAAACACAGCACAACCATGAAAGCCATACCCGACGCCCCTGGGCAGTTCGAAGCCTACGGCCGAGGGCAACAACCACCCATCTAGAAAGGTAGGGAAAACCATGCCCGCCCCGTCTGCAACCGACTTCGCCCGGCTGCGCCAACTGGTCGCCATCACCGACATCGACGCCCGACAATCGAGGACTATCGATGAGGTCTTCACCGGCAAGGAATTGACCACCATCCCCATCGGCACCGCCGGCGACGTCACCGCCGCGTTCGCGAAAGCCCGTGCAGCACAGAGGCAATGGGCCCAGCGTCCGGTCAAGGAACGGTGCACGGTCATCGAACGGTTTCGTAATCTGGTGGTGCGCAATCGGGAATTTCTGATGGACGTCGCGCAGGCCGAGACCGGCAAGGCCCGCTCGGCAGCACAAGAAGAGATCGTCGACATCATGCTCAACGCGCGCTACTACGCGCGTCACGCCGCCAAGCTACTCGCCCGCAAGCGCGTCCAGGGCCTGATGCCCGGAATCGTCAAGACCGTCGTCAACCACCACCCCAAGGGGGTCGTCGGGGTTATCTCGCCGTGGAATTACCCGATGACGCTGTCGATTTCGGACTCCATCCCGGCGCTGCTGGCCGGCAACGCCGTAGTGATCAAGCCGGACAGCCAGACGCCGTACTGCACGCTGGCCAACGCCGAACTGCTGTATCAGGCCGGGCTGCCCCGCGAGGTGTTCGCGGTGGTCCCCGGCCCGGGCTCGGAGGTCGGCACGGCGATCGCGGAGAAGTGCGACTATTTGATGTTCACCGGCTCCACCGCCACCGGCCGGACCCTGGCCGAGCAGTGCGGTCGGCGGTTGATCGGGTTCTCCGCGGAGCTGGGCGGCAAGAACCCGATGATCGTCACCGAGGGCGCCGATTTGGCCGAGGTCGCCAAGGCCGCAACCCGCGCGTGCTTCTCCAACGCCGGGCAGCTGTGCATCTCTATCGAACGCATCTACGTGCAGCGCAAGATCGCCGAGGAGTTCACCGACAAGTTCGCCGAGCAGGTTCGCAACATGAAGCTGTCCCCTGCCTACGACTTCTCCGCCGACATGGGCAGCCTGATCTCCGAGGATCAGATGAAGACGGTGGCTGGCCATGTCGACGACGCCAAGGTCAAGGGCGCCAAGGTGATTGCGGGCGGAAACGCTCGCCCGGACATCGGACCGCTGTTCTTCGAACCGACCGTGCTGACCGACGTTACCGACGAGATGGAGTGCGCGCGCAACGAGACGTTCGGTCCGGTGGTCGCCATCTACCCTGTCGACAAGGTCGAGGAGGCTATCGAGAAGGCCAATGACACTGACTACGGGCTCAACGCCAGCGTGTGGGCCGCCAGCAAGTCGCAGGGTGAGGCGATCGCAGCGCAGATCCAATCCGGCACCGTCAACGTCGACGAAGGCTACGCGCTGACGTTCGGCAGCACCGCGGCGCCGATGGGCGGGATGAAGGCCTCCGGTATAGGACGTCGGCACGGGGCCGACGGGATTCTCAAGTACACCGAGTCGCAGACGGTATCCACCGCGCGGGTGCTGAACCTCGACCCGCCTTTAGGGATCCCGGCCGTCTTCTGGCAGAAGGCGCTCACCCCGATGATCCGCGCGGTGCAGAAGCTGCCGGGCCGTTGACCGACAGAATCTAATAAGTACTGAATATACTCCTGGACAGTGTAAGGTCGATCTCAGTGTATTAATCACTTCCACGAGGAGGCGGCATGCAGCGCGCACTTCGCCCGTACGTCACCACCGGTATCGCTATCCTGGGCGCGGGCGTCGTCGCGGTTGCCCCGCCTCCAGCACCGGTGTCCAACGCCGAGGCGCATGCAGTGCGGCTGCTCAACAGTGGGTCCGACATTGCCTACATCGTCGGCGGCAGCGGGGACCCGATACCGTCCGATCACTACGTGGACTTTAACTTCACCCACTACGTCCAGCCCCATTTTCCGGGCTACGCCCCCCAGGCACTGTTCACGCCCGAGGGCAACTATGCGCTCTACACCGGCGTGAAGAGCTTGACGCTCGACCAGTCGGAGGCCCAGGGCGTCACGATCCTCGACAACAC
>NZ_JBYCLE010000051.1:0-1288 GCF_057473765.1 Mycobacterium sp. TH-M106
CCCCACCTGAAACCCCGCCCAAGCCGCCCACCGACCGCTGCGCCGACCGCACCGCCGTGATGCCCCAACGCCGCCGCACCCGCGCCCAAAACCGCGCACGCTACATCGCGTCCGAACGCCGAAAAAACCGCACCGAACGCCACGCCCAAGCCCCGGCCCAGGCCCTCGCCCGCGCCGGGCCCGACGACGACCCACCACCGTTTTAGGGCACGTACAAGCCTTTCCCGATGTACCGCGATTGTCGGCTCCCCCGGGAGATACTTAAATCCGTTACAACGGGAACGGGTGATGGCGGGTCCAACGACGCGGATCGGCACTGACCGCGCAACACTTGCGGCGATAGTTGCTGCCGTGCTGTTGCTAGTGGCTGGATGCACCGGATGCATAGCGGCACCGCCCGATCGGCTCAACCATGCGCCGGTGCACACCGCTGCGAGGGCACCCACACTGCAAGCCAGCTTCGCGGAATTGGCCGGCACCATCCCGGCGACCATCGGTATCGCGATCGCCCCGGTCGGTGCAACCACGGTCACCAGCTTCGGCGATTGGTCGGACGGTGTCGCCTGGTCAACGATCAAGGTGCCGCTGGCGATCGCTGCGCTGCGAGTCAACCGCTCCCACACGAAGGCGTTGGCAACCAAGGCAATCACCCAATCCGACAATGCCGCAGCCGAGCGACTCTGGTCCCAGCTCGGATCCCCGAACCAAGCCGCACACCAGGTGCAGGCCATTCTCAGGGAGAGCGGTGACGCAACCACCGTCGTCGAATCGCGGCGGCGGCGCCCGGGCTTCACGCCGTTTGGCCAGACGCAGTGGCCGTTGCGGAGCCAGGCCCAGTTCGCCGCAGACCTGCCCTGCCTTACCGGCGCCGGGGTCGTCATCGACTTGATGTATCACGTGGTCGAAGAACAGCGCTGGGGACTGGCCGCCGACACCTCAAACCACGCCGCAGTGAAGGGTGGGTGGGGGCCCGGCCAGTCCGGCGGTTACCTGGTGCGCCAGTTCGGCATCATATCCGTGGCGGCGGGGAAACTCGGGGTGGCGCTTGCCGCCGAGCCGGTCGCGGGCACTTTCGCAGCCGGCGTCGACGCGCTCAACCGGATGACGGAATGGCTGACCGCCCACACCGCAGACCTTCCGGGCGGCAGTTGCGCGAGGTAGGTTAGCGACCAGTCACCAGCTATCCCCGCGCAGGAGATTCTCAATGAAGTTGTCAAGCCGCCGCGGCGTTAGGTGTGGTGGGTTGATAGGCCTGGTGGTCGCGCAGCATGGCCCACAGGACGTTGAG
>NZ_JBYCLE010000052.1:0-6391 GCF_057473765.1 Mycobacterium sp. TH-M106
GCGGATGCCGGCGCAGCCGTTCCACGATCCAGGCCAATTGGTTTGCGGTCGTCTCATGGCCGGCGGAGACGAAGGTCAGCAGCTCGTCGGCGACATGCCGATCCGGCAGCGGCTCACCGCTCTCATAGCGGGCCCGCAACAGCAGCGCGAGCACGTCGTTGCGGTCCTCGAAAGCCGGGTCGACCCGCGCCTTGGCGATGAGCGCGTCCATCACGTCGTCTAATCGCCTACGGCGGCGCAGCAACCGTCCCTTCGGGCTCCACCGGCCGAAGTCACGGCTCACGATGGACGGCATCAGGTGCAGCAGGGAGCCGATCGTGACCAGGCTCGGGATCAGGCTGCGAAGTTCGTCCAGCACGGCGGGGTCGTCGCCGAACATGGTGCGCAGGATCGAGTTGAGGGTCAGGCGGGTCAGCGACCCGAGCGTTTCGAACTCGCGGCCCTGTGGCCAGGTCGCGGTCTCGCGGAGCACCTCATCTTCGATGATGTGTTCGTAGCTGCCCACTCGCGATCCGTGAAACACCGGAAGCATCACCCTGCGGCGGGCGAGGTGCTCTTCGCCGTTGAGACTGAACGTCGATCCGGGGCCGAACACGCCGCCGAGGTTGGTCGGGCGCTCGATCACGTCATGACTCGCGGCGAACACCTCCTTGACCAGTGTCGGATCGCTGATGACCACCGTCTTGCCGAAGACCGGCAGGTTGATGGTGAACGTAGGGCCGTAGCGTCGCCCCAGTGCGGGCACCACCTCACACAGTGCGGCCAAGAACGCGATGCCTTGGATGGTCTTCGGCAGCCGCGGCCCCGGTGGCAGGTGTGCCGGCTCGGTGGTGGCCGTCAGCATGTGAATCCCTCTTCGTCGCGTCTCGGTAACAGTGCCGAAAGTATTCCACCACCCAGGGCGCGACGGCATAAATGCAGGTAGCGTGTTCGGTGGCTGCAACGGGTGAAGGGGAGGGACGTCTACACGGCATGAGGACGCAACACCGGGGCCATCCGCGGCCGTTCATCGCTGGAACGGTTCGCAGATTCGCGGTGCCGATCATCCTCGGATGGTTGACGCTCACTCTGCTGCTGAGCATCGGCGTGCCGTCCCTGGAGCAGGTCGCCAAAGATCGAGCGGCATCGCTGAGCATCACAGAGGCACCGTCGATAAGGGCGATGACGCGCATCGGCGAGTTGTTCGGCGGATCGACGTCCGACAGTGTCGCGATGATCGTTGTGGAGGGCGACCAACCTCTCGGCGACGAAGCCCACCGCTACTATGACGAGTTGATTCGCCGCTTGAACGCCGACACCACGCATGTGCAGCACATCCAGGATTTCTGGGGAGACCCGCTGACCGCGTCGGCAGCCCAAAGCCCGGACGGCAAGGCCGCGTATGCCCAGGTGAACCTCGCCGGCAACCAGGGCGAGGTGCTGGGAATCCAATCCGTCGACGCCGTCCGCGACATCGTGGCGCAGATCCCCGCACCAGACGGGATCAAGACCTACGTCACCGGCCCGGCGGGACTCATAGCTGATTCGAACCACAGCGGTGAACGAACGGTCGTGAAGGTCACTGTGGCCGCAATCGTGGTGATCTCCATCATGCTGCTGTTGGTGTACCGCTCGGTCACCACCGCGGTCTTCCTGCTGGCCATGGTCGGTGTCGAACTGGCGGCGGTCCGGGGCGCCGTCGCGTTCCTCGGTCACGTCGGTTCCCACGGCCTCGTGGGGCTGTCGACTTTCGCGGTCAACATCCTCGTCACGTTGGCGATTGCGGCCGGCACCGACTACGGCATCTTCTTCATGGGCCGCTACCACGAGGCGCGTCAGGCCGGCGAGGATCGCCAGACCGCCTACTACACCACCTACCGCGGGGTGGCCCATGTGATTCTGGCGTCCGGCCTGACGATCGCCGGGGCGACGTACTGTCTGAGCTTCACCCGGCTGCCGGTTTTCCACACCATGGGCGCCCCGTGCGCGGTAGGCATGCTGGTCGCGGTTGCGGTCGCGCTCACCCTGGTGCCCGCAGCTTTGACCGTCGCGAGCCGGTTCGGCTTGCTCGAGCCGAAGCGCGCCGTGTCGGCCCGCGGCTGGCGACGGGTGGGAACCGCAGTCGTGCGCTGGCCCGCGCCCATTTTCGTCGCGACCTGCGCGGTCGCGCTGGTCGGTCTGCTGGCCCTGCCGGGCTACCGCGTCAGCTACAAAGACCGGCTCTACATGCCGCGCGACGTTCCCGCGAATATCGGCCTGGCAGCCGCCGAACGGCATTTCTCGCAGGCCCGGATGCTGCCCGAAGTGCTGATGCTCGAATCCGACCACGACCTGCGTGACTCTGCGGACTTTCTGGTGCTCAACAAACTGGCCAAGGCCGTCTTCAACGTCGAAGGCGTCGCATTGGCGCAAGGCGTCACCCGTCCTGAGGGCACACCGATCGAGCACACATCCATCCCGTTCCTGCTGAGCATGCAGAACGTCGGGCAGCTGCAGAATCTGCAGTTCATCAAGGACCGGGTCGCCGACATGGGCAAGCAAGCCGACCAGCTCGCCACGACCATCGCCACGATGGAGAACGCCTATTCATCGATGCAGCAGCTCACCGGCAACACGCACCACATCGTCGGTGTCACGAAGGAAATGGCGGACATCACCAAGCAGATGCGTGACCGTCTCGCCGATTTCGACGAGTATTCCCGACCGCTGCGCAGCCAGTTTTATGCGAAAGACGACTGCTACGACACCCCGCTCTGCTGGGCGATGCGTTCGGCATACGAGGCGTCGGACGGCGTGGACCAGATCGCCGAGAAGCTGGACCAACTCGACCCGGACCTCAACAACGTCGACACGGTCATGCCGCAACTGCTCGCGCTGCTGCCGCCGCAGATCGCCGCGCTGAAAGGCCTGCGGACCATGATGCTGACCATGCACAGCACCATGGCCGGAATCATCGCGCAGATGGAGGACCTGGGCGGCGACGCAGCCGCCATGGGACAGGATTTCGACGCCGCGAAAAGCGACGACTCCTTCTACCTGCCCCGGGAGGTGTTCGACAACCCGGATTTCCAGCGGGTCATGAAGTTCTTCATCTCACCCGACGGAAAAGCGGCGCGCTTCATCATCACCCACAGCGGCGATCCCGCCACGACCGACGGCATCGCGCGGGTCGACGCGATAAAGAAGGCCGCCGAGGGAGCGATCAAGGGAACACCCCTGGCGAATTCCAAGATCTACGTCTCTGGCACCTCGGCGATCTTCAAGGATCTACGGCAGGGCTCGACCTACGACCTGCTGATCGCAGGGATCGCGTCGCTGTGCATGATCTTCATCATCATGCTGCTTATTACCCGCAGCTTCGTTGCGTCCCTGGTCATCGTGGGGACCGTCGTCGCGTCGCTGGGAGCATCGTTCGGACTGTCCGTACTGCTGTGGCAGTACATTCTCGGCTTCGATCTGCACTGGCTGGTGCTGGTGATGTCGGTGATCATCTTGTTGGCGGTGGGATCCGACTACAACCTGCTGCTGGTCGCACGGTTCAAAGAAGAGATCGGCGCCGGGCTGAAGACGGGCATCATCCGTGCGATGGGGGGCACCGGCAAGGTGGTGACCGCCGCTGGCCTGGTGTTCGCGTTCACCATGGCGTCCATGGCGGTCAGCGACCTGATGGTGGTCGGCCAGGTAGGCACCACGATCGGTCTCGGCCTGCTCTTCGACACGCTCGTCATCCGGGCGTTCATGATGCCGTCCGTCGCCGCGCTGCTGGGCCGCTGGTTCTGGTGGCCGATGAAGGTCCGGTCGCGGCCTGCCCGCTCGCACGAACGCGCCGGCGAGGACGGCTCGACCATCGAGCTGCCGGTGCCAGGCGCTAACGGCTCGGGGAACGGTTCGGGTAATGGCCGGCGGATCGGGCACTCGCTGCACCACTGAGGCGCTGGGTGAGTTGGTCGGATGGAAAGACCGGTCAGCTCTGCGTCGCTATCAGCGCGGACAGGCCGTCACGGTAGGCGACCAGGCTGTGACGCCACACGACGTCGACCGGCCCGCCACTGTCCACCGCGATCTCGGCGCCGACGTGCACGTACGGTGCCGGCGGCACCAGCGGCACGATGTCCAGGAAATTCACCACCCGAAAACACGATTCGATAACCGCGTTGAACGCAGCGGCGAAATCGGGCAGCCCGACGCGCGGCCCACCGAACGTGACGAGCCGAGGCTCGGCGGTGTTGGCCGCCGTCGACGGCAAGGCCCGGGAGATGTCCGGTGCCGCGAGCACGGCCAGCGCCGCGCCGAGGCTGTGCCCGGTGAGCAGGATCTTCTCGCAGCCGGCGGTGGCGCCGGCCAGGTTGGCAGCGATGCTGGCCCGGACGCACTCGTAGACGTCCTGAAAACCGCCATGCACCTGCCCGAAACCGCTGACCGGCAGGTACGTCGCGGGGATGACGTCGACGTCCGCCAGCCAGTCGGACAGGTCCGAGCTGCCGCGAAACGACACGAATGCGGTCCGGCTGCTTGCGTTGCGGCCCATCAAGCCGAAGATGTTGGTGTCCTTCACCATCGCCGTCATCGCGGGGTTCGGGCCGGGTTTGCTGGTTGCTGCGGCGACCTTCGCGCTGTCAGCCTCGATGAGCGCGGTCTGGGTGAATCCGGACGGCAGGTCCGGCTTGCTACCGTCCATCACCGTGTAGGCCGCGACCGCCAGCGGCAAGTCCACGTCCCGGGTAGCCGTCGCGTCGAACGCCACGCTGGCAGTCTAAAAGCCGGTCGAATTTCAGCTGACCCGGCTCCTCCCGACGCAGTAGCGTTGTGATGTATGCCACGGCCAGAGTGCTGCGAAGGGAGCCTCCGCGATGGCCACCGATCTGACGCTCTACCTGGACGACGTGCCGGGTGAGCTGGCCCGGGTGGGCGACATGCTGGGCAACGCGGGCGTCAATATCTCCGGGATGTGTGCCGTGGCCAATGGCGGGGGGCAGGCCGAGCTGCATGTCCTGGTGCAAGACTCCGCGCTGGCGTTCGAAGCGCTGCAGCACGCGGGCATCGTCGTGGCCGAAGAGCAGGAGGTGATCGTTCTCGACGTCGAGGATCGGCCCGGCGCGCTCGCCGAGGCCGTCCACAAACTCGGTGTCGCAGGCGTCAACCTGGCGACTGTCTACCTGGCGAGCCACACCCGGCTGGTGTTGGCGGCGGACAGCGCGGACAGCCTGGCCGATGCGAAGGCGGCGCTCGGCTGAATTAGAATCTCGCCAACGGCAGCGATCCGGCCATCACCGGGGAAGCCTTCGGAAGAAAAGCTCGATTTTGGCCGAGCCCAGTAGAACCGAACGGGTAGGCCCGTCACAGCCTCATCGAGCGGTCGTGCATCCGCGCGGCAAGCGGGGTGGTACCGCGGCGGTCCAGTGCGATCGTCGTCCCCGGGCCTGACAGTGGCACTAGGGAGACGACGCGTGCACAGCTACCCCAAGCCGGACGGCGGCACCCCCGACTTCCCGGCGGCCGAAGCAAAGGTGCTCGACTACTGGGCAGCCGACGACACTTTCCGGGCCAGCATCGCCCGCCGCGCAGGGGCTCCAGAGTACGTGTTCTACGACGGGCCGCCGTTCGCCAACGGTCTGCCGCACTACGGGCATCTGCTCACCGGCTACGTCAAGGACATCGTGCCGCGCTACCGCACCATGCGCGGTTACCGGGTGGAGCGGCGGTTCGGCTGGGACACCCACGGCCTGCCGGCCGAGCTGGAGGTGGAACGGCAACTCGGCATCACCGACAAGGCTCAGATCGACGCGATGGGCATCGCCGAGTTCAACGAGGCGTGCCGTGAATCGGTGTTGCGTTACACCGACGAGTGGCGCGCCTACGTGACCCGCCAGGCCCGCTGGGTCGACTTCGAGCACGACTACAAAACGCTGGACTTGCCGTATATGGAATCGGTGATCTGGGCCTTCAAACGACTGTGGGACAAAGGTTTGACCTACGAGGGCTACCGGGTGCTGCCGTACTGCTGGCGCGACCAGACCCCGCTGTCCAACCACGAGCTGCGGATGGACGACGACGTCTATCAGCGTCGTCAGGATCCCGCACTCACCGTCGGCTTCAAGATCGCCGACGGTGACCTGGCCGGCGCTCACCTGCTCGTATGGACGACGACACCGTGGACGCTGCCGGCCAACCTGGCGGTCGCGGTACACCCTGACGTGACCTATGTGCAGGTCGCAGCGGGGGAGCGGCGGTTCGTGCTGGCCGAGGACCGGTTGGCAGCTTATGCCCGCGAACTCGGGGAAGCACCCGACGTGCTGGGCCGCTACCGCGGTTCGCAGCTGCTGGGCCAGCGGTATCTGCCGCCGTTTCGGTACTTCGCCGACGCGCCCAACGCTTTTCGGGTGCTGGCGGCCGATTTCGTCTCCACCGAGGA
>NZ_JBYCLE010000053.1:0-12265 GCF_057473765.1 Mycobacterium sp. TH-M106
TGCATGGTCTTGGTCACAAAACACTCCTTCTGTCCGCCCAACGGCGGTCCGATGATGGACCACCCCGGACTTACACAGATGGAATGACACGCCCCGATGCCTCGTGATTCGAGGAAACACAAATAGCCGCGGGCGACCCGCCCGTACGCCTCTCGCGTGGCAGCGGCCAGATCGCGCTCGGCCATGTCCGTTTCCCACGACGCGGCCAGGGTCGTGAACTGCGGCGATGTCGGCCTTGGGCCGCCGCCACCCCGGGTGCGCATCGACAGATCCACCCTGCTCGTCGTGACATACGAGTCGAACAGGGCTACCAGTCGCCGATAATCGTGCATCCGCTGCCTGCTGAACCGGCCGGTGCGCGGGCTCGTCGTCAACTCCGCGAACCGTGCTCCCATCTCGATCGAGTACTCATCCGTCCCGCACGTCGTCGCAAAGCAGGTCAGCGCCTTGATGCTCTTCGAATAGTTGTAGATCGTCGACTCCATGTAGCCGGCCGAACGCAACTTGGCAACAACAACCGCGCCGATCCCAGTGATCGTCGTATCCATCGCCGTCTCCTTCCCATAGGGGCATGGACACGACAAACGCTAACCAGGCAGCGAAACGTTAAGCCGGAGAAAAACACGAAACATCAAGCAGCACAACATGGCTTAGAGTCCCTCGGCTTAACGAAAACCTCGGCATAATCGGTGTGCAAGATGACCCCGGCGACCTCCTGTCTTCCGCCGCGAACCGCGACCGCCATCGACAACGCGCCGTAGGCCAGCTCGGCGTCGTGGCGCTCACCGATCGCGAACCCGACGATGCGCCGTGAGGCCACATCGAGCACCGAATCCAACTGGAGCTTGCCCTCGTCGGTGGGCACTTCGGTACCGTCGCCGTACCACTTGCCATTGAGCTGTTGCGCGGCGAACTTGCGTTTAACCAGGTCAGGTGCTCGCCACCGGCCTTTGCCTGCCCGGGTGTTATGCCGGCGGCGCCGTTTGGGGCGAGCCACCCAGCCCTGCTCACGCATGATCTTGGCGACGGTGTTGACACTGATGCTCCAGCCCTCCTCGCGAAGGTCAGCACAGATCCGCGGGGATCCGTATTTTCCCTTGTGTGCGGCGAACAGCCGCCCGATGTTGGTGGTCAGTGCCTTGCGGCGGGCGTGCCGTGGTGAGGCGTCGCCGTGGCGCCACTTGTAAAACCATGACTGCGAGATCCCCAACGCCCGGCATGTCGTGGCGTGCGCGATGCCGTAGTGTGCCCTCTGGGAGTCGATGAACCGCGACATCTCTACCGGCCCATCGCTTCTCGAACCCAAAGGGCGCATGAGCGCTTGAGCACATCACGCTGCATCGCCAGCTCCGCATTCTCCCTTCGCAGCCGGATCAACTCCTGGCGTTCGGACTCACTCAACTCATCGTCACCGCCGACCCGGCGCCGCCGCTCCTGGGCGCACCAGTGACCCAGCGTGCCCTCGTGGATCCCGAGCTCCCGGGCCACCTGCGCGATCGACTTGCCGGTCTCCCGCACGATCCGCACCGCACCAGCCTTGAAGTCCTCATCGAACTTCCGCCTGTTTGCTGCCATCGCCGCCTCCTCAATAGCGACATCTCCACGCTACGAGGGGAAACCCATTTCGGTGTTGAGGTGGTGTGGGCGATCGAGGATTGTCGGCACCTGTCGGCGCGGTTGGAGCGTGACCTGATGGGCTTTGGTCAGTCGGTGGTGCGGGTGCCGCCGAAATTGATGGCCCAGAGTCGGGCCAGTGCGCGTACGCGGGGTAAGTCTGATCCGATCGACGCGTTAGCCGTGGCGCGGGCTTTTCTGCGTGAGCCTGATCTGCCGGTCGCCGCCCATGACG
Organism: Mycobacterium sp. TH-M106; assembly: GCF_057473765.1. Lineage (NCBI taxonomy): Bacteria > Bacillati > Actinomycetota > Actinomycetes > Mycobacteriales > Mycobacteriaceae > Mycobacterium > Mycobacterium sp. TH-M106. Next base: position 1,850 of record NZ_JBYCLE010000053.1, read on the forward strand.
AGGTGTCGCGGGAGTTGAAGTTGTTGGTGGATCGTCGCGAAGTCCTTGTGGCGCAACGCACGGCGACCATTAACCGGCTGTTGTGGCGGGTGCATGAGCTCGACCCCGACCACGCGCCGAAGGCCCGTTCGCTGGATTTGGCGAAGCATCGCCGCATCCTCGGTGATTGGTTGGCCACTCTGCCTGGCCTGGTCGCTGAATTGGCCCGCGACGAGCTGGCCGACATCACCCGGCTCACCGAGACCATCAACGCCTTGGCCAAGCGCATCGGACAGCGAGTTCGCGACGTCGCCGCGGTGCTGCTTTCTCTTCCGGGCTGCGGGGAGCTGACCGCGGCTAAACTGGTCGGAGAAACTGCCGGGGTGACCCGGTTTAAAAGCGAGGCGGCTTTTGCCCGCCATGCCGGTGTGGCACCCGTGCCGGTGTGGTCGGGAAACACCGCCGGGCGGGTGCGCATGACCCGTTCGGGCAACCGCCAACTTAACGCTGCCTTGCACCGCATCGCCGTCACCCAAATCCGCCTCGATGGCCTCGGACAGGCCTACTACCGCCACCGCATTGCTGCCGGCGACTCGAAAACCGAAGCTTTGCGCTGCCTCAAACGCCGCCTATCCCGCGTCGTCTTCCACCACCTCCAAACCGATGAACAACATCGTCAAAAGCCTTGCCAACCGGCAGCGGCTTGACATAGGAGAAACACGTGGTCTCCCGGAGATGTTAGGCTGCGGCTAAAAAGCCGCACCCGTGTAGCGAAAGACACGCCTGAGTTGCGCGGATGTCGAACAGCGGTCGACATGTGATTGTTTACTCCAGACGGACGGCCAGGCGGCATGATGGCGACGAGTTCGGCTAATCGCGGTGTGGGTAAGACGAGCAGCGGGTCAGATGTATCTCGCGAGCGCTCGCCGCCAGCAAACTGGCAGGCTACTTGTCGCGATACCCATCTGCAGCGGCCCCGAAGTGACTGAGGCGTTTCTGACTTAACCGCAGAGGTGGTGTGAGAAATTACCCAACTCATGGCGTCTCTCCGGTGGGGTTGGTGCTGGTTCGGCGATGGTAGTCGATGCGTTGCTGGCGGGCGCGTTCAAGTCCGTCGCGGCGGGCTTGGCGAATGGCTTCGCCGCGACCGGTGTGCTCATCATCGGGGGTCACGTAGCCGATCGCTTCGTGCAGCCGTACGGAATTGTATTCCGTTCGTACTCTGGTTAGTTCGGCTTCCAGCAGCGTCGGGTCAGTGATGGTCTCCAGGTGTGGCCACTCGGCTTTGATGTGGCCGAAGAACGATTCGATCCACGCCTGATCCTGCGGCACGCCGGGACGGCCATGGTGGCAGACGATGGCCATCAGAGCCATGAAGGCGCGGGTGTCGTGGGCGGTCATCGGCGGCCCGTTATCGCTGACGGCAAGCAGGATCGGCCGGCGGGGGTCCTCGGGATCGAGGTCGAGGCGCTCGTCGGTGAGCAGCTCCAGCAGCCCCTCGATTGCCAGGGCGTGCTCGAAGAGCACCTGCACCTGGGTGGCGGTTTCCTCCACGCTGACCAGGGTGTCGATCCACTTGCGGCTGACCAGGTCCACGATCGCGAAGCAGACGCGGCGAGCCCGGGTGAAATGCGTTGCATCCCAGATCCAGATCCGATTCGGCGCCCACACCAGCCAGTCCGGCCACGGCCGCTTCTCGCTGCGCGAGCGGGGCGCCGGTTCGGGCAGCGACAGGCCGTGCTCGACCAGCACCCGGCGGAAGGTGGACGGCGACACCCACACCAGATGCTCATAGGAGCCGCGGTGGGCCAGCTTGCGATGCGAGCGGTCGACCGGCCCCCAGCGTTCGGCGATATCAAGGATCGTGGCGATCTCCTGCGGCAGCAGCGCGTGCACCGGATGCCCGCCCGGCGCCTTATCGACCAGGGTGCCGGCGTCGCGCCGGCGCGCCCGCCACCGATGCACCCGCTGGTCAGAAACCTGCCACAGCGAGCATGCCCAGGTGTGGGCGAACCCGGCCGCGACCGCGTCGTCGACCGTCTTTAAGACCAGCTCCTTGACCTCGGCGGGGACCCGCGCCGGCACCGGTCCAGTTAGCCCCAACCGGATTTTCCCCGCACGACCGCCAGCTCGATGGCTTGGGCCTTGACCGCCTCGGTGAGCTGGACAATCTCGGCTCGGGCGGCTTCGAGCTGCCAATCGCGCTGGGTTCCAGGACGGCCGGGCTTGCGGGCCAACGCCGCCAACGCGGCGTCTTTGACCGTGCGCCGGATCCCAATCACCGTCGACACATCCACCTGCCACCTGCGGGCGGCCTCGGCCTGGGTGATCTCGCCCGATGTCACCTGCAAGAAGATCTCCCATTTCGTCTCCGCCGACAACTTCCGCGGCCGTCGTCGATCGTTGCTGGACTCCGCCATGAACTACTCCTCTCGGATCACCCGAGAAGACTGCCAGCATTGGGTAATTTCTCAGCCCCATCTCTGCGGCGAAGTCAGACGCAAACCATGACGGCGCGGATTGGTTTCAGGCTGTTGGTCGGTGATGACCTGAAGTCCTGCATCTCGATGCGGCGGTTCACCACTGATCTGACTAGTGTCTATCCCGTGGTGTATGTCCAGGAGATTTGTGAGGGCCATACGGCGCAAGCCGCCGTTCCGATGCTGGTGCTGCGGCCTCGTTGGAAAACCAGCGAAGCGCTAGTCGAATTCATCGATAAGCGGCTTCGGCGGGACGGCTATCGACTAGTCGGCGTGTTCGAGAATGATGCGAACGCAGCGTTGTCGGTGATCGGTTTCCGCGAGTCGTGGTCGACGGCGTGGGGCCACTATCTCTACGTTGACGACGTCTCCACCGTCGCGAATGCTCGCGGCCGCGGGTACGCCGATATGCTCATGCAGTGGGTCATCGAAGAGGCTGAACGACTGCATTGCGAAGCGGTTCACCTGGATTCCGGTGTTGGCGAAGACCGAGTAGCAGCCCATCGGCTTTACATGAGAAATCATCTGCACATCAACGCGCATCATTTTGCTCGTGCGGTTCCAAGCCGGTGATGGAGGCTGCTGGGCGGGCGTTGCTACGGGCAAGTCGGTAGGCGGTGCTGCCCGCCTGGTGTCCTGCTTGAAAAGGTTGATCGGCCCGCGACGACCAGTTTGCCTGTCATCGTTCAAGGTAGTGCACACGCGGAAGCGGCTTTGATCGCGATGGCCGAAGAACCTGGATAGCAGTAAAGAAAGTTCTCACGTGCGAGGTCAGGGGCTGTTTCTGATGTGGTCGGTGGCCTGCGTTGAGGCCGCGAGGCCGTCCCCGGGCTGGGGCACTGTCGGTGTGTGCGGTCACCGGGGGCGTTGCCCGGCAGTGTGGAGTTCTCACACGGTGGACTGACGGCTGGTTGGCGGGCGGCGGACGTAGGGCGCAGTGGAGCGACCGGCGCGGACGGGAGCGCCAGCGGACGGAAGCGAAGGGAGCGCAGCACAGCCCGGAGGTAGCCGCCCGCACTGTGGATCGGCTCGGGTGGGCGTTGTGCTGCGGGGGCTGCGCGCTGCAGGATGAATGGCCGCGGTGGCAGCGTTCGTTGGGCGGGGGAAAAATGGCTGGTGTGTCGGGGCGGTGCAGCATCGGAGCCGGTCAGCCGTAGAGGCGTTGGCGGAGTTCACGCAGGCCGGATAGGCGTGGGCGTCGGTGCAGGGCTTCGATGTCGTCGATGAGTTCGGCGACGCGCGGTGATTCGGCGAGTTCTTCGACGGCGATCTGTTCGGCTTTGATCAGGGCCAGCAGTGCGCCGCGCCCGGAGCGGGTCAGCAGGTGAGCGCGGGCGATGTCGATGAGGTAGCGGGCTTGGCGTTCGGGTGAGAGCTGCTCGGGGTGGCGGACGTGGGCGGCGCGGTCGAGGGCTTGTTGTCCGTTGCCGAGTTCGACCGCGACCCCCACGGCGTGCATGGCCACGTTGGTGGGTCCGAATTCGGTGTCGTGGTGGTTGCGGTCGGCGCCCAGGACGGCGGCGAGCCGGCGTGCCACCGTCAGGCATTGTTCGGCGTCCTCGGTGTTGGCGTCGCGGGCGTGCAAAATCGCCAACAGCAGCGCGCTGGAACCCACCAGCGAGATGAGGCCGTGATCGCCGGCCGCGATGATGGTGTCGTGGCGTTGGGTGGCTTGGGTTAAGACGTGGCGGGCTAGTGCTTGTTCGCTGGAGTCGAGCAGGGTGCGGGCCATGCGCAGTTGACCGGCCAGGATCAGAGCGGGGTTGTGGGTTCGTTCGGCGGCGGCGATGGCGCGGTCGGCGGCGACCCATCCCGCACCACGGTCACCGACTTTGACCAGCATCGCTGCGGCGGCTTGATAGGTCTGGGCGAGCAGCGAAAGAAGTTCGGGGCGTTGAGTTTTCGCCGCGGTGCGGCTGGCGATTTCCAGCTCACTGATCAGGGCGGCGATGGCTGGCCCCATGTCGCGGTAGGCGCTGGCGTGGATGCGCTCCCAGACGTGGTGGGTGCGCTGTCGCAGTGATTCCACATCGCAGGGTGGCCCGTCGGCTACCGGTGTGATGATGCTGTCGGGAGCAGGGTGCCCGGCGATGGCCAGACGAAGCCGCTCCACGTAGGGCCGGTTGCGGGCGGTCTCGGCGTCGGGTCCCAGGGCAGCCTCGATGAGCTCCTGTAACGGCGCGCCCAGCACCGCGGCCAGCCGTTGTATGACGGTGAGGTCGTTCAGCGGTATTTCGCCGCGTTCGATCTGGGAGACCCAGCTGGCCGATTTGTGCATGTGGTCGGCGAGGCGCTTGCGGGACCAGTTCTTTGCTTCTCGGTAGGTACGAACCAGGTCGCCGGGGGTGGGGTCAGCGCGGGGCACCGTCGCCTCGAAAGGGCTGCCCGTTGACCGCACCGACAACGGGGGTAAGTGTCCACACGTCGGGTGGGCCGGCCAGGTGCTGGGTTCGCTCGGCCAGGAACCGGCGGGTGTGCGGCGCGGCTTCGTGGGCTTGGAAGGCGTCGTGGTTGCGGTAGCACTCGTAGAACACCCGCACGCTGGGCTCGCCGGCCTGGGTGTGGCTGGCATAGACGATCGTGTCGGGTTCCTCGGTAGTGATCGCGGCCAGCGTGTGGGCGACGAGGGCGTCGAAGGCGTCCTCGTGTCCTGCGCGAATAGTGAACCTGACCAGCAGTGCGAACAATTCCATCCCGCACAGTTTTGCACAGCCGTGCTGTGTGTTTTAGTCCTCCGTTCTCGACCTTGGCTGGTGCCGGGCTGCACTGGGTGGCGCGCCCAACAACACCGTTGGGCGGCTCACCCGAGAAGGCAGGACACATCAATCATGAAATTGCGAATCGAGACCACCGGCGTGACGTTTCTGTGCACCCGAATTCCGGAGCAGCGCACCAATTTCGACACCGGCGCCCCACGCATCGACAAGGCCACCGGGCAGGCGCTGTGGCTGGTGCAGTTGATCGCCCTGGACGCCACCGGCGGCGAGGTGCTAGCCGTCACCGTGGTCGGTGAGCCGAAAGTCACTGTCGGCCAACCCGTTGCGGTGTCGGGTCTGGTGGCGTTGCCGTGGTCACAGGACGGCCGCTCGGGCATCGCGTATCGCGCCGAGGCCATCACCGCCGCCGCCGATCCAGGTGCGCTCGCCGCGAAGGCGAGCCAGCAGGCCCGGTAACCGAAGGGCTGGCCCGGCAGCACCCGCACGAACGCGAGCTGTCGGGCCGGCCTCTCCGGCAACACCACAACCCGTCGCAATGGAAAGCGTGCCCTCATGTCAAACACCTCAAACCCTAACAACCGCAACACTAATCAAGCATCTGATGACGACTGGATCGGCGAGCTGATCGTCGGACTGGTCAAAACCACCGGGCAGGTGCTGTGGTGGGCAATCCTGTTCCCCGTCCTCAGTATCCCGGTCATCGTCTCGATCTGGGTCGCCATCGGCCACGGCCCCCGCGCGGGCCTGCTCACCACCGGGCTGGCTGCCGCGGCCTATATCGGCTGGGCAGTCGTGGAGCCGTCCTCGTTTACCGCGTGGGTGAGCGACCCGGTGCGGCAGCGCTGGCTGTCGTGGTGGCGCTACCGCCGCACCTGGGAATCGATGTGCACCCTGCACGGTGTGACCGCCCGGCTCGGTGCACGCATCCTGGTCCCGGCCTTGCGGTCGGTGCGGATCGGCAATCACGCCGACGTTCTCATGGTGCGGGTGGTGGCGGGCCAGTCGATCACCGACTGGCAGAAACGTAGCGAGGCGCTGGCGGCGGCGTGGCGGGCCGAGCGGGTCACGATCCGCGCCACCGCCCCCGGCGAGCTGCGCATCATCATCAGTCGCGGTGACGTGCTGGCCCAACCCATCGCACTGCCGATGCCGACGCGAGCAACCCTGGTCGACCTGGCCGCGGTGCGGGTCGGGGTCACCGAGATGCGGACCTGGTGGCAGCTGCCCGTGTTGGGACAGCACATCCTGATCGCCGGTGCCACCGGAGCCGGCAAAGGCTCGGTGCTGTGGTCGCTGATCACCGGACTGGCGCCCCAGGTGGCGACCGGGCGGGTGCGGTTATGCGTGATCGACCCCAAAGGCGGCATGGAACTCGGTGCTGGCGCGCCGCTGTTTACCCGGTTCTGCCACCACACCGGCGAACCCACCCTGGAGCTGCTGCGCCAGCTGGTGGGGTTGATGCAGACCCGCGCCACCCGGCTGCGCGGGCACACCCGCCTGCACACCCCCACCCCGGCCGAACCGCTGATCGTGCTGATCATCGACGAGATCGCCGCCCTGACCGCCTACGTCACCGACCGCAAACTGCGCACCGAAATCGAACAGCTGCTGGGCCTGCTGCTCTCCCAGGGGCGTGCGGTCGGGATCTCGGTGGTGGCCGCGGTGCAAGACCCGGCCAAAGACACCCTGCCGGTGCGGCAGCTGTTCACTGTGCGCATCGGGCTGCGCATGACCGAAGCCACCCAAACCGCGATGGTATTGGGTCAAGGCGCCCGCGATGCCGGCGCCGAATGCGACCTCATCGCCGATGCCACCCCCGGTGTCGGCTACGTGATGATCGACGGCACCGCCGAACCGATACGGGTCCGGGCGTTTCACGTCACCGATCGCGACATCGCTGTCCTGGCCCGAACCTTTCCCGCGCCCCGCACCCGCACACCAGGCACCGCGGGAGACACCGCCCCTGGCACTAGCCAGCGTGGCAATAAGGGGCAGCGGTGAGCACCGTCGCGGCGGACAGCCCGATGATCGTGTTGCCGGGGCTACCGACCACCGCCGATGCCGATGCGGTGATCACCCAGATGCTGCGCCGCGCATCCTCGCCCGGTTTCGGGTCGTGGTGGCACCGCGCCGAATCGGTCGGGTTTTGCGCCCACCCCATCCAACTGTCGGGCGCCGACACCGGCGGGCGTCGACACACCGTGTGGACGCGCTGCAACAACCGCCGCGCGACGGTGTGCCCGTCATGCTCAGACCTGTATGCCCGTGACACCTGGCAACTCGTCCACGCCGGAGCCGCCGGCGGCCACCACAACATACCCGCCGAAGTCGCGGCCCGCCCGCAAGTGTTCGCCACCTTGACCGCGCCGAGCTACGGGGCGGTGCACAACGCCACCGGCACACCCTGCCACCCTCGCAAGGGCACTAGCTCGGCGGGCCACTGCCGGCACGCAAAATCGCTGCGTTGCAACACAACCCACGACATCAATGACCTCCTGGTAGGCCAACCATTGTGCCGGGACTGCTACGACTACCGTGGGCATGTCTTGTTCACGTGGCATCTGCCCGAGCTGTGGCGCCGGTTCACCATCGCACTAAGGCGTTCCGTCGCAACACAATTGAAAACGCTTGGGGTGAAGGCGGGTGCGGTGCGGGTCAGCTTCGTCAAAGTCGTGGAACTGCAAGCCCGCGCCATCCCCCACATCCATGCCCTGATTCGCCTGGACCCGCCACCAGACGACAACGACACCACCGGATCGGGTGACCACAACCGTTACAGCCCCGCCGCCCCGCGGGGTGGTGGGGAGCCCCGTCTGGTAGACGACCAGCACACCGGCTGGTCGTCACCGATCACCGCCGCCGAGCTGGCCGCGTTGATCCAACACGCTGCCGGTCGCGTCAGCATCGACGTGCCCGCCGGCGACGACGATTCCCCCAGCCAGGGCGGGGTGCGCACGGTGCGGTTCGGCACCCAAATTGACACCCAAGCATTGGAACCCGAAACTATCACGGCTACAGGCGATTCCGTGATAGCGGGAACCGCAACCGGCGCATCGTCGCGGCTTTCGCCGCGTCGGGTCGCGGCATATCTGGCGAAATACGTCACCAAATCCCTGCAGGACTTCGGGATCACCGCGCGCCGGCTGTCCGCCGAGGCGATCAGCGACCTGGATGTCAGCGAACACGTGCGGGCCATTCTGTCCACCATCGCCGGACTCGCCGAACACTCAGCGTCCGCGGGTCCGTCGTTGGCGGGGATCGGGCGCTGGCTGCACACCCTGGGCTACCGCGGTCACATCACCACCAAATCGCGGCACTACTCGACCACCATGGGCGCTCTGCGCGCCTCCCGCGCCAGCTGGACCCGCCGCCAGATAGCCAAACATTCACAGTCACAAGACGATCCACGATCGGCTCATTTCGCTGACGAGGTGACGGCAAGCACAAGCGGGCGACAGCAACCGATCCGCACCGATGAGATGCTGTGGGAGTTCGACCGCGCCGGACACACCAGCGCCGGGGACCGCGTCCTGGTCATCTCCGCAGCCCTGCGCCACATCAGCGCCCGCATCACCGGCATCACCGAATCCCGGACTGTCTGCACCCGCATCCCGCCGCCACCACGCGGGGCCAGGTGATGGCCACAACACCCCCGCCAGCGGCCGGCAACCACGATGCTGGCGCGGTCCCGCTGCACGAGCGCCCGGAGTTCACCGCCTGGCTGACCGGATCATGCGAACGCCAGAACCTGGCAGTCACCGTCACCGACCCGGCCGTCATCGCACGCATCGCCACCCTGCTCGGGGCGAACCCGAAGGGGCGGCCACCGGTTCAGACCCGCCACACCGGTGCCACCCGTCCGATGTCCAGGCTGCGTGAGCCGGGGGTGCCCGGTGCGATGACCGCGTGATCCAACACCGCCTTGATGATCGCCTGCTGGCGACCCAGATCCAGCCCGTCCCACCCGCTGCGCAGCGCACTACCGGTACCGGCCAGCTCGTAGACCGCGGTGGTGTCGGTGGCAGCGGCGATATCGCGGCGGGCCGCGGTGATGCGGTCGGTGATCGGATCACGGGCCGCGATCCACTCCCGCGCAGTGATCGCGCCGTCGGCATAGAGCCCGGCCAGCTCATCGAGGCGTTCTTGATCGGCGTCGACCTGAGCCGCCAGGGCGGCGACATCGGCGTCAGCGGTGGCTTTGCCCGCCAGCGCGTCCGCCAGCTGCGGAGAGTCCAGCCGCGCCAGCACCGCTTCGGTCAGAAGTTCTTCGACCGGGGCGGCGACCACGGTCAACCGGCCACAGCCACCATGATCCGGGCCTTTGAGGCACACGTACCGGCGTACTCGATTCTGCGGATTGCTGTGCCGGGCTTGGGAATACAAACGGTTGCCGCAACGCCCGCACCGCAACAACCCCGACAACAGGTAGGTGCGGGCGGTGCGGGTTTTGGTCACCGCACGGGCCGCCACGCGTTCCAGCACCCGATCCCGCTCGGCCGGGGTGATGATGGCGGGCCACACCGCCGCACCGATCACCTCACCACGGTGCTCCCGCAACCCGGCGATGCGGCCCGAGCACAGGATTTGGCGCACCGCCGTCGTCTGCCACGACGTCGCCACGCTCGGGGCGATCTGCGACTCGTTGAGCCAGATCGTCAACGATCGCAACGACTGCCCGGCAAGGTAACGGTCCACCATCTCGCGGATCACTGCGGCCTCCGACTCGCGCACAGTGATCTTGTCGGCCTCATACCCGAACGGACGTATAGACCCATGCGGCAACCCGGCCTGGGCGTTCTGCAACATCTTGCGGCGGATACGGGCCGACTTGCGGCCGGACTCCTTGGCGGCGAACGCGGCGAAAATCCGGGCCATGAACAATCCGTCATCATTACCGAGGTCGATGTCGGCGGTCACGGTCGCCAGATCGCGCACCCCCACCGACTCGCACAGCGTGACGAACTCTTCCAACTCCACCGGCCGGCGGTGCAGCCGGTCCAGGTTGTAGACGATCACCGCATCTCGGGCACCCGATGCCAGATCAGCCAACATCTGCGCGTACTGGCGGCGTGGCTTGCCGGAAAACGCCGACACGTCATTGTCGACATACTCGGCCCCGACCGGCCACCCCCGATCAGCAGCGAGCTTGCGGCAATCCTCCAACTGCCGCGCCACCCCCAACCCCGTGCCCTCGGCATCCGAGGAAATCCGGGCATAAATCGCCGCCGAGCACACCCCAA
>NZ_JBYCLE010000054.1:0-8099 GCF_057473765.1 Mycobacterium sp. TH-M106
CTGTAGGAACTCGCCGAACATGTCGGATTTGACGCTCGGCGACCTGGGTTTTCACAGCAGGGTGTCGGACGCTGGTTCTCCCGAAGGTGTCGGAATCCTCCGCGACGGGCGGTCTCTCGGGAAGTCGAACTGCCGGCCGTCAGGCAGACTCGACCCCGTAAACACACCTGCTCGCTTTTCGACCGGAAGAAACTGCTCAAGGTTCGACCGGAGTCGACAACCTGGCTTGACTGAAGCCCACTACCGTGGATCGGCCGAAGTGGATCGCGCACCGCGCGACAGGAACTCGTTTTCAGGGCTACGGATTAGAACGTCCCGGACCGCACGCGCAGGCATCAGTGCGACCATGTCGCTGATCGGGCACTCGTCGCCGCCGTAATCCCTCATCAGCAAGGAACGCGGGTGGTTGCGTAGCGGGCAGACCCGCTCTAGTATTTAGTCGCATGACCAAAAATCGGGGCCCTCGCCGGCCCCGCCGGCCGGTGGAGGACACGCAGGTCTGCGAAGACAGGGCGGCAACGCACCCGATACAAGCAGAGATGGCCCCCCATCTGATGGTGAAGCGCGGGGGCGCCCCGTTACGGATGATTCGGTAATTCCTTGTCTACAAATCTGCCCCGGCCTAACAGCAACATTGATGCCGTGGTGGTCGGCTCCGGGTTCGGCGGGGCGGTGATGTCAGCACGGTTGGCTGAAGCCGGGATGAAGGTATTGGTTCTCGAACGTGGACCGTGGTGGGGTGCAGGCGGCGATTCTCGGGATGCGGAAGTCACCCGACCATTTCCACGCGGCCTGGCAGCCATGCCCGGGTTTCTCCGCGGTATGACCAGGGCTAACGATCATGGGCAGCGAGTCCTGTGGTCGCGTCCGACCGGGTTGTTCGACGTGCATCTGTGGCCCGGGGCCACCGTGGTGGTCGGCAACGGGGTCGGCGGTGGCTCCCTGGTCTACGCGGGATATCAGTCGCGTCCGGCGGCCGGATTCTTCGACGACTACTTTCCCGATGACATCTCCGATGCCGAGATGGCGCCCTACTTCCGGCTGGTCGAAGCGATCCAACAGCCGCAGCAGTTGCCGGATACGTCCGCCTCCCGGGAGGTCTTCGCCCAGGGTCTGACCCGCGCGGGCCTGGGCGCACCCGAAGCGCCGGTGATGGGCATCCAGTTCGGCGACCGCGACACGCCACAATGGCGCACCAACGCGGTCGGCAGCCCGCAACAGACGTGCCGCGCCTGTGGTGCCTGCGTCATCGGATGTCAATACCGCGCCAAGACGACCCTGGATCTGACGTATCTCGCGCTGGCGCGGCGCAACGGCGCTGACATCCGTGCGCTGTGCGAGGTGACCGCGATCGGGGGTGCCGACCACCGTTACGAGGTGGCCTGGCGCGACCACCACCGCGGAACCGATCATGTGACCGTCACACCGCGTCTGGTGTTGGCTGCCGGCACCGTGGGAACACTGCGACTGTTGTTCGCCGCCCGCGACAAGCACCGCAGCCTGCCCGCGCTGCCGCCCGCACTGGGCAAGGACTTCTCCGGCAACGGGGACTATCTGGCCATGCTGAGCCGGACGCGTTCGGCCGCACATGGCGGGCGGCATGCGATGTTTCAGAACGTGCATCGCCTAGCCGACGGCGGATTCGTCGGTGAAGCCGCCCCGCCGGTTACCCAGCTCCCGCTACCGGGGCCGGTGCGGCGCTGGCTGGCCGAAACCGTGTTCTTGTTCGCGACGGGACGCGAGCCAGGGATTTCGTTGCGTTCCGTCAACGGCGTCCCGTTCGCGCCGGAGTACAAGGCACACAATGCCGACTTCTACGCGCATACCGCCGAGCGGGTCGCCCGCATCGCCGAGGCCTACCAACCGGCCCGGTTCCGTGGGAACTGGCCCGGTGGACAGCGCAGCCGACGGTTGGTCACCGTGCACCCGGTCGGGGGTGCGGCGATCGGGGCGACACCCGACGCCGGGGTGGTCGACCACTGCGGGCAGGTGTTCGGTCACCGGGGCCTGTTCGTCGCGGACGGCTCGCTCTACCCGGCCGCCCCGGGGGTGCCGCCATCGCTGGGGATCGCGGCGATGGCCGAACGCCAGGCCGCGCTGCTGACCGCGAGTAGTTCGTGACGCCGGCGAAAACCGCGCCGGGCAGACAGAAACGCTGAAGGGAGCAGGGAGATGGTGTTCACTAGGAAGTCGGTGCATGCCGCCGGGAAACCGATCGGGAAAACCTATACGTTGCGGGAGCTGGCCGGCGCAGTCGTGCGGTTCGTCCCGCTGGCGCCGCGCGCCGGGCTGGTGTGGGGACTGCGCCGCATGGATCCGGCGCTGCGCGAGCAGGTCATGCTGACCGTTGCCCGGGCGAACGGCTGCCGGTACTGCAGCTATATCCATCAGGAATGGGCCATCCGCACCGGTGCGTCCGACGAGGAAATCGCGCAACTCGAGGGCACCGATCCGGGCGCCTTCGATCGTGGCCGGTGGAGCGCCCTGGTTTACGCGCGGTCCCTGGCCGAAAACGATTTCGGGACGCTGCCCGCCGAGATCGTCGCGGACGTGGCTCGCCACCATGGCACCGGTGAACGCCGCAACATCGAGGCCGTTGCGCTGGTGATGACGATCGTCAACCGATCCGCGAACACCATGGACGCCTTGCTGTTCCGCCTGCGCGGTGAGCCGGCCTCGCAGTCACTGGCCGCCGAGCTGGCCATCACCGCCGTCCTTGCGGCGACCGGCCCGGTCCTCGTGCCGATGCTCAGCGTCATTCTGCGCAAGTCCCCCTGGCAGCTGCTGCGGGAGTTCCGCGCGTTCACCGCCGGTGAGGCACCCGACGATGTGCAGGCCGCCTGATGGCCCGGCTCGGGCGCGCGGCCGCACCGCGGGATGACATCACCGTCTCGGCGCGCACGATGGCCGAATGTGACCAGCTGTTCGACCGGTTGGCCGCGCCGCCCGCAAACGCGCTCCACGGTGTCTTCCGTGGCCGTCTCGCGGCGGTTCCCGCCCTGGACTCCCTGCCGGATCGAACGCGCCGCGCGATCACCTCGATCGCCTCGCACCTACGGTTTCCCTGGTACGGCAAGGCCTTTGACGGCGACCACGGCGCCAATGTCTGGCTGACCTCGACGGGGCGCTTCCAGCGTTTCGGCTACCGCGTGCAATACGGGGAGCGGGCCGCACACCTGTCATATCAACGCGCCGAGAATCCGCGGTTGCTGCGCGGGCTGGCTGCGGAGATCCGCAGCCTCGCATCCGGCCGCTACTTGTGCCGGGCCGCGCTGCGCGGCACCGTGGTGCTGTACTTCACGCTCGAATCGTAGAAAACCCAAGCCGAAGGGCACAGGCCATCACACCATCGCACCGCGCCGCCGACACGCGCACAAAGATCCTCACCAGCGCGGCCCGGCGTTTTCGTTCCCAGGGCTACCTGGCCACCACAGTCCGCCAGGTTGCCGACGACGCCGGAATGCTGTTGGGCAGCCTGCAGTACCGCTACGCCAAGAAGGAGGGGCTGCTGATCGCGGTCATGGAGAGCGCGGTCGAGCGCACCACCGATGCGATCCGCCAGGCGATCAGCGGCGAACACCGCGTCGATGATCGACTGCGTGCGGCGATGACGGCGTACCTCGAGGCGCTGTGGAGCGGAAACGATGCGCTCTACGTTCTGTTGTATGACTGGCGCGCGCTCAAGGGCGGAGACCGGGAACGGGCCGCGCTGCTGCACGAGCGGCTCTTCTCGCTGTTCGACGGCCTGTTCTATGAGGCCGCCGGCGCCGGCTTCATCGCCGCCGACGTCGACATCCCCACCCTGCGGGATCTGTGGTTGGGTGCGTTGAACTGGACGGCCGACCATCCGCCGAATAAGACCGCCGAACAGATCAGCGAACTGCTGTGGACGGTTCTCACTGAAGGCGCCGCGCAGCACCGCGTTGAGCAGGACCGATGATCGACACCGGTGAGTGCCGTGCCTCGCGACCGCGTCTTTGACGTCTTCAACAAGCGCACCTATACGGTCGCTCAATTGTGGGCGGATCTGCGAGGTGTCAACTGGAAGACCGGAGCCGATGTCTGGCTGCGCCACGCGGTGGATCGCCAAACCCGGGAGGCGATCATGCTGGCGGTATCCCACGCCCACGACTGCCGCTACTGCACCTTCATCCACCGCGAATGGGCGTTACGCACCGGCCTGCCGCTATCGGTGATCTCGGGAATCGAGGCACACGCCGACCCGCACCAGAAGCAGACCCGCGGCTCACCGCACGACCCGCAGTGGCTGGCCACCACCTACGCCGAAGCAATGGCACGCGTCGACTTCGCTGCCATCTCGCCGTTGCTCGAAACCGCGGTGACGGTCGCATTTGACAGCGCCCACCGCAGCCGAATCGAGGCTATCGCCAGGATCATCACGATCTTGAACCGCAGTACCAACACCTTCGATGCCCTGCTGGCCCGGTTCTCGCATCAGCCCGTCGACGACAGCAGACTGTGTGATGAACTGGCGGTCTCTGTATTCGCCTGGACGGTGACCTTTCCCATGTTCGTCAGCGCCGCGTTGATTCGCCGTGAATCTCCTCGTCACGTCCTGCGCCGGTTTCGGCGTTCCTCGCCAAGGTAATTGCATATCCGCATGCCGTTCGTCCACCAGAACCAACCGCCCTACACCACGCCCCTGGACGTAACCGTCCACCTAATCTTTCGACAGTACGTCGCGCCATCGCGTGTGATCGGATCCAAGGGTATGGGCGGCTCGGGCGGTGATTCGCCTGTCTCGGGACGGATCGGGCGGTGAGGTCCTTTCAGTGCCGGCGACGAGATGGTTGTGGATGTCGAGGATTTCGTCGAGCCTGAGTCCTCGGGTGCCGTCTTTGCGTTGCCGTCGCGCGGCAAGGATGAACTTCGACGCGTCCCAACGGCTGATCTCGGCTTCGATCCCGCAGGGAGGCGTTTCTATGGACAGCGGACGGGATTCTTGCGGCGGGAGTTTGAGCAGGGTCAGCGTCACCAGGTCCTTCAGCCCGGCGCGACGGTAAATCCCAGTGCCGTCGCCGCCGTCGTGGCGGACGTCCCGCGGGCTGTCGGCGTGTGTTCTTCAAGGGGGCTTCCATGTCAACGGGCCGTTGGGCCGCAACGATTTCGATGTCGACATCAGGTCGTACGCAGTTGTGAAGAGGTCGCGGTGCTCGGCATCGATGCGTGAGCGTTTCTGTTGCCAGTCCACTGGTTCGTCATCCCGGATTGCGTAAGGGAAAGCCGCGTAGCGGATGTCGCCGCCGGTGAAAAGTTCCCAGTACCTGCGAACAACGTCGCCGAACTCAGCGCGACCCATGGTGCGACTGCTGGCACCGGCACGGGTCAGAGCCAGTACCAGCCGTCGTGGGTCGTCGGCGATGATGCGCCGCTGCTGGTAGTCGATCGGGGGTTGGTTGCAGCGCAGATGTTCCTTCAGACGGGTCAGGGCGGCAAGGGCTTCGGGCCAACGACCGTCCCGGACGATTTGACGCCAGTACCGCGTGACCGGCGTGGCTATGCCCTTGGGCAGACCGAGATCCAAAGCGATAATTGCCCACGTTCGGGTGTCGCCGATCTTGGTGAGTGCCATGGCTTGGGCTGCGGCAGCGAGCAGGTCGGCTTCTTCGGCGTCTGCCCATACGGTGTCGGGCCACAGCACCTGCGGGATGCGGGCGGAATGGAGTTCGGGGAGCTCGACCTGGTGTTCGGGGAGTCGCTGCCAGATGCGGTCGTCGTTTTCGCGAATTGGGTAGCGGGGGTGGCGGTTACCGCAATCGAACATGAGCTGGGTGGCCGGGCTCAGCGTCGCGCGCACGGAGCCAAGGCGGATTGCCCCGAGCAGGGGATTGCGTTTGCGTCGTAGCAGCGTGTTGTCGGGACCAATGGGTGTGATGGGTCCTGCGGGGTTCAAAAGCCCTGCGGCATGGGCCTTGTCTGCGGCGGTCTTGGTCGATTCGCAGGACAGTACACCGCTGGCTTTGCGCAGCGCGCGCACCAATGCGGTGCGGTCGCCGTCGCTGTCGAAGAGGGTGGTGATCCTGAAGGATTCATCGACGAGTTCGCAGAGGGCGTCGAAGGCGATCGTCGCTGTAACCTCGACGTCGGCGAGGCGGATCGGGCTTGCCGGGTCGTGCAGGTACTGCCGCCTCAGCCGGAAGGTCAGTTGGTGAGCGCCGATGGCATCGGCGTCCATGGCGAAGGGTTCGATGGTTCGCAGGTCGAAATTGCAGCGGCGTCGGTACATCATGTGGCCACTTGGGTGTCTGGGCCGGTTGGGGCACCGGTAGAGCGGAGCGCCGGGTTGCTGCGACAGCCACGACATTGTCGACCACGGTTGTTCACCGCAGCGCGGGCAGGTGCGCACCAGCAAGCATGCGTGCCTTGGGCAGGCGATCGCGAACACGCTTGCCCATTCCCGCTTCCAGTGCGGGTCGGGCTCCGATAGGCACCCGGGGCAGAACGTGCTCCCAGCCGGGATGGGTCGGGTAACCGCGTAGTAGCGGACGAGGTAGTCCACGACCGCGGTGTTGGAGAGCAGTTCGGCCGCGGCCGCGGCCACGTCGGCTTCCGGGCAGCCGAACTTGGCTGCGAGCAGGCTCGAGTGCTGACGCATCAGCCGCGCGAATTGCCCAGGCCGCGCATGACGGTCGTCGATGCCGGCTTGCGCGATCAACTCTCGCGGGGTGATGCCGTAGCGGACGGCGGCACGCGTCAACCAGCACTCGATCGTCTCGTCGGGTCGGATGGCGACCGTGATGGGGAAGCGGTCGATGTCGTAGCTGGCCGGCACCGACCGAAGTGACCGCCCCCGGCCTTGCGGTTTAGGCGGTTGAGCTGCTGACCTGGGCGGCATTGTCGATTGTGGCTGCGGCGATCAAATCGGCGGTGATGGTCTCGGTGCCGGTGGTGATGGCCAAGTAGCAGACCCGGTCGATCAGGTTCGTCAGTGACGCGATTCGCCCCTGGGTGCGCCGGTGCAGCTCTTTGGCGTGATCGACCAGCATCCCGGGGCGGGCCGCGGCGAGTTTGATGTGCGGTTCCAGTACCTGCAACACCATGACCCAGCTGCGCATCGCCGCAGCGGAGTCGATGCTGAATGGAGCAACCGGGCAGCGGGTAGTGCGCCGGCTGGTCTGCGCGTAGGCGGCCTGCTCGCCGGTCATCCCCTCGTCGAAGAATCGTTTCTCGGTCAGCTTCACGCCGACGTAGATGAACGTTACGGCCATCTCGTTGGCCAGGCCCTTCAGGTGATTTGATACGTCGATGCCGTGGCGGTGTTTGAAGTCCACGAAGTGCAGATCGTCGATCACGATCAGCCTCGTCGCACACGAGGTCGCGCAGTCGACGGCGAGTGCACCCAGCTTCGACGTGGAGGCCCGGTCGACGGCCGGATGCCCATAGAACCGCAGGATCTGCTGGTTCAGGCCCTTCAACGTGATGCCGGCGGTCAGCGGTACAAACGCCACGGGCAGACGCTGGTGTCCCTCGGGGGTCAGCGGGCCCTCGCGTCGGTAGACCCGGCGATGGAAATCGCGGGCATATCGGGTGGCGATGGTGGTCTTGCCCAGCCCGGGTTCGGCGTCGATGACCACCGCGCCGCGCAGCTTGTCGCCGTCACGGTGATTCGACGCCATGACCTGATCGATGATCCCGTAGGCCATCTCCAGCTGCATCGTCTTGACCGTCGGCACATTGGCGTTCCAGACCAACCGGGCCTGGTTGTAGTCCTCAAGCTCGTCATCGGACAACCCGGCCATCTGCGCGCGGGTCAACACTTCCAACGATTGCCTGGGTGCGGCGTTGACGAACGCATCCCAGCCCTGTTTGCGTGACAATTGATGGCGCGCAGTCCCGTTGGTCGCCAGCCACCGCGCCCACGGATTGCTCACTCTTCAAACACCTCCAACCCGGCGGTGTCAGGGTGCTCGATGAAGTACCGCTCGAAGACGTCGATGTCATCGACGACTTCCAAGGCAGCTCGTTGCTCTCGCCGTTCCAACAGATCGATCACACCGGGAAGCGACGCCACCTCCTGCGTGGCATCTGCAGCGGCCGGATCTTCGGCCTGATCGCGGCTGGCGCGTTGCGCGCTGAGG
>NZ_JBYCLE010000055.1:0-3014 GCF_057473765.1 Mycobacterium sp. TH-M106
GGCCGGTGAAGGTGACCTGTTGGTTGTCCCACCCACGGTCACGCACGCGTTCGCCGCGCCGACTGGCCAGGCTGCCGACGTGCTCATCGTGCTCACCCCGGGCATCGAGCGATTCGACTACTTCCGATTGCTGGCGCGGCTGCGCGCAGGGCACGCCACCATCCAGGAACTGCTCGACAGTCAAGAACGATTCGACAACTACTTCACCGACAGCGCTGCCTGGCGGCGAGCCCGCACCTGACCGACGCCTGATGCGGTTGGCCTTCCCCGCCACGTTCCCGGAAGGGCCGAAAACCACCCCGATCCACAGGTGTTGACATTGCCCGCAACCGGACGCACCTTGAGAAGAAGCCTCCACGACTCGAGGGGAAACGCACCATGCCAAGTAAAGCCGTAATCAGCCTGACCACCGGGCTCGAAGACCCGGAAAAAGTGACAGTTGCCTACCTCGTCGCAGTCGGTGCCGCCGAATCCGGGCGCCCGACACTCATGTTCCTCGCGAAGGAGGCAGTCCGGCTTGCCGTCGACGGCACCGCTGCCGGAGTCGCCTGTGAAGGCTGTCCCCCGTTAGACGATTTGCTGAAGCGTTACGAAGCCGCGGGTGGTCAATACTACGTTTGTTCGATTTGCTTCAATTCCAAAAAACTTGACGCGAATTCGCTCATCACCGGCGCCGAGCTCCAAGGGACCATCCCGATGTGGCAGTGGATCGGTGACGAGCCCGCGACGACATTCAGTTACTGACCTGCGATCGGCTTCGGCCCCCAGGTGGAATGTGATAGCACCGCATGGCTTTTGATAGCAGGGCTGCCGTGAAGCAGTTACTTCTCCGGGTCTCGGAGGACATCCACCGACGATTGGTAGCCCGTGCGGCACGGGAGAGGCGCAGCCTCAATGCGCTGGCAACTGAGATCCTCGACGCGGCCGCCGACGCCGATAGCGGCGACCGGCGCTCGCAGCTTCGTGCCGCAGCTGCCGCCGCAGGGACGCTTCGACCGGTGAACGCTCGGCCGGTGAGTGCCGCTCGCCGACAACGGGTCATCGAATCGACCAAAGGCCTTGGGCGCCGAATCGATCGCTTGCTCGCCGAAGAGCGCGACCGGCCGTGATCGCTTACCTGGACTCGGGCAACGGCAGGTTGCCGAACACCTCGGCTTTGTTGTGATCTGACGGTTGGGATCTACCACCGACCCGCCACTATGCGCCGACGACGGGGCTGTGATTCAGTGCTACACTACTTCACCGTGGCGACAAAGAACATCACGCTCTCGATGCCCGAAGAGCTGGTGCGCCGCGCGAAGGTGCTGGCGGCGCAACGCGACACGTCCGTATCGGGTCTCGTCGCGCGGCTGCTCGAGCAACTCGTCGGCGAGGTCCGAGATTACGACGAGGTGGCCGCACTCGAACGTCAGATGATGAACTCGGGGCTCGGCCTGCGAGTGGGGCCGCTCACTTGGTCCCGCGACGAGCTCCACGAGCGCTGACCATGGAGTTCGTCGACACCAACGTCTTGCTTTATGCCTATGACGCGGCGGCCGGTGACCGGCACGATGCGGCCAGCGCGCTCGTCGATCGCCTGTGGCGTGAACGCCGCGGAGCACTCAGCGTGCAGGTTCTGCAGGAGTTCTACGTCACTGCGACGCGCAAGGTCGCGCAGACGATCGATCCCAAGTCGGCTGTCGACAGGCTCAAGAGCCTGGCGCATTGGCGCGTCCACTCGCCGTTGCCCGATGACGTCATCGCCGCAGCCACCATGTCGATTCGTCACCAGCTCTCCTTCTGGGATGCCATGATTGTCCGCAGTGCTGCCGAATTACGTTGCGACACTGTGTGGACGGAGGACCTCAACGACGGTCAGATCATCGACGGAGTGCAGCTGTGCAATCCGTTCAGCCGGAGATGACAATCGCATTCCTGGCTCCGGTCGGCGTCAGTCGCCATCTGCTTTGGCCGATGAAGCCGACCGTGATGAACTAACGTCATCGACATGGTGAGCGACCGACTGGGCACGATCGCGTTCCCGCGCGACATCTGCGGCCCGCTGGGGTCGAACGATGGCAGACGGAGTGGGTGACCTGACGCGAGTTGAGCATGCTAATGTATGAGCATGTCACCGCTGGAACATCGACTTCAGATCCTGCTCGACGATGAGCGTCATCGGCGGATCACCTCCGCAGCGCGCGAGCGAGGTGTCTCGGTGGCAACCGTGGTGCGTGAGGCCATCGATCGTGGCCTCACCAGCCCTGGCGACCGCCGGAAATCCGCCGGCCAGCGTCTCCTCGACGCTCCCGACATGCCGGTTCCCGAGCCCGTGAAGCTCAAGCAAGAGCTGGGGGCGCTGCGCGCGCGCCGCAAATGATCGTGCTCGACACCACGGTGCTCGTTTATGCGAAGGGCATCGATCATCGGTTTCGGGATCCTTGCCGCGAGCTGATCACGGCGATCGCTGAAGAACGCATCGAGGCGACAACCACGGCCGAAGTGATCCAGGAGTTCGTCCATGTGCGCGCCCGGCGGCGTGACCGCGGCGATGCCGCCGCGCTCGGCCGGAACTACGCCGAACTACTCTCTCCGTTACTGAGTATCACTGGCGACACCCTCCAGCGCGGCCTGACGTTGTTTGAGACCACGTCGCGCCTCGGCGCCTTCGATGCGGTGCTCGCAGTCGCCGCCAAATCCGTTGGCGCCGCGCTTGTCTCGGCGGATATCGGGTTCACCGACCTATCCGACGTCACCCACATCACCCCTGATGCGGCCGGGATAGCCAGTCTGCTCGCGAAGTCTTGACCGAGCACCGCAGTTCGCTACCGGACACTACCCGGGCTGAACAGCATGAAACCAGGCCCACGGAAACGTCACGAGATTCCGACGGTTAGCCAGGCTATGCGAATCCGGTAGCGTGGGGAACGGACCGGCGAAAGGAGATTCTCAATGAAGTTGTCAAGCCGCCGCGGCGTTAGGTGTGGTGGGTTGATAGGCCTGGTGGTCGCGCAGCATGGCCCACAGGACGTTGA
>NZ_JBYCLE010000056.1:0-1302 GCF_057473765.1 Mycobacterium sp. TH-M106
TTGGCCCACTCCTGCCAGCCGTCCAGGGTGCGCCGCGGCTGCGACGCCCCGCCCGGCATCACCACCGCACCGACATAGGGGGCCTGGAACACCCGAAACGGCGTGTCGGCGAAGAACTCCGCGCACTCGACCAGTTCCAGGGAGAACCGAAGGTCGGGTTTGTCGGAGCCGAAGCGGCGCATCGCGTCGGCGTAGCTGATCCGCGGCAGCGGCAGCGGCAGGTCGTGGCCGATCAGCCCCCACAGCGCCTTGAGCACCTGCTCGGACACCGCGATGACGTCCTCGGCGTCGACGAAGCTCATCTCCAAGTCGAGCTGGGTGAACTCGGGCTGGCGGTCGGCGCGGAAGTCCTCGTCGCGGTAGCAGCGCGCGATCTGGTAGTAGCGCTCCATTCCGGCCACCATCAGCAGCTGTTTGAACAGCTGCGGACTCTGCGGCAGCGCGTAAAAGGAGCCCGGCTGCAACCGGGCCGGCACCAGGAAGTCGCGGGCACCCTCCGGGGTGGATCGGGTCAGGGTCGGGGTTTCGATCTCGACGAAGTCGTGTTCGGCCAGCACCGCCCGTGCGGCAGCGTTCACCTTGGAGCGCAAGCGAATCGCCGCACCCGGACCGTCGTCGCGGCGCAGATCCAGATACCGGTAGCGCAGCCGGGCCTCCTCCCCGGCCGGCTCGTCGAGCTGAAAGGGCAGCGCCGCGCACTCGCCGAGCACCCGCAACGCCGTCGCGTTGATCTCGATCTCCCCGGTGGCCAGCTCGGGGTTCTCGTTGCCGGCCGGGCGGACCTCGACGACGCCGTCGACGGCCAGACAGACCTCGGCACGCAGCCGGTGCGCGGCGGCCAGCACGCCGGCCTCACTGACGTCACGAAACACCACCTGCGCTACCCCGGACGCGTCGCGCAGGTCGATGAAGATCACCCCGCCGTGGTCACGGCGGTGCGCCACCCACCCGGCTAGCGTCACCGTGCGCCCGGCGTCGGTGGCCCGCAACGCGCCGGCGTCGTGGCTGCGCAGCACAAATACTCCCCTAAATAGACGGTTTGACGGCCTGCCCAGTGTAAAGGGGCCGGGTACCCACGGTGACGGGCCCGGCTGACCATCGCCGACGGCGCCACTGGCCGGTTGGTGCTTTAAAGCGTGTCGAACAACTCTGCTGAGTGTTCGTCACCGCCCTTCTCGGGCGTCGTCGGTTCAGGCTGCTGGTGTGGCGTGAACGTCAGTTCCCGCGTCAGCCGGGCTGGTTTCACCAACACGCAGGTGTTGGTCAGAGCCGTCCCGTCGGCGGGCGTTGGTGGCCCGGCCT
>NZ_JBYCLE010000057.1:0-3290 GCF_057473765.1 Mycobacterium sp. TH-M106
GCACGCCGACACACAGCGCGTTGACCAACGGGTTGCCGGCGTAGCAGGCGTCGAAGACTGTCTCGCCGCCGATGTTGGGCAGCCCCAGCGAGTTTCCATAACCACCGATGCCGCGCACTACGCCGTCGAGCACTCGACAGGTGTCACCGGCGTCGGCAGCGCCGAACCGCAGCTGGTCCATCACCGCCACCGGGCGTGCGCCCATCGCCATGATGTCGCGCACGATCCCGCCGACACCGGTGGCCGCGCCCTGGTACGGCTCGACGTAGGACGGGTGGTTGTGCGACTCCACCTTGAAGGTCACCGCCCAGCCGTCACCGATGTCGACCACGCCGGCGTTCTCACCTATGCCAGCCAGCATGGCTTTGCGCATCTCGTCAGTGGTGGTCTCGCCGAAGTAGCGCAGGTGCACCTTGGAGGACTTGTAGGAGCAGTGCTCGCTCCACATCACCGAGTACATCGCCAGTTCGGCGTCGGTGGGGCGACGTCCCAGGATGTCGCGGATCCGCTGGTATTCATCGTCTTTGAGACCGAGCTCGGCGTACGGCTGCGGCTGGTCGGGGGTGGCCGCCGCGTGCTCGACGGTGTCAATCACCACGGACACAAGTCTAGATTCCAGCGGGTGCCAGGAATGCGCCCAGCGCCGCCGCATACCAGGCGACATCGGCGGCACCCATCAGTTCGCGCGCCGAATGCATGGCCAGTTGGGCCGCGCCCACGTCGACGGTGGGAATGCCGGTGCGGGCCGCGCTCATCGGACCGATCGTCGAACCGCACGGCAGGTCGGCACGGTGCTCGTAGCGTTGCAGCGCCACCCCCGCCTGCTCGCAGGCCAGCGCGAACGCGGCCGCGGTTCGGCCGTCGGTGGCGTAGCGCAGATTGGGCTGCATCTTGAGCACCGGGCCGGCGTTGACCGCGATCGGGTGCCCGGGCTCGTGGCGATCCGGGTAGTTCGGGTGGGTGGCGTGCGCCATGTCCGCCGAGGCCAGCACCGATCCCGCCAGCCGACGCAGGAAGTCCTCCCGGCTCCCGCCGCCGGCCAGGGTGACCCGTTCCAGCGTGGTGGGCAGCAGCTCGGAGGCCGCGCCGTGATCCGAGGTGGACCCGACCTCCTCGTGGTCGAAGAGCGCCAGCACCGGCAGGTGCCGCCCCGGCTCGGCGGCCAGCAGCGCCTCCAGTCCCACATAGCAGCTGGCCAGGTTGTCCAGCCGGGAGGCGCTGACGAACTCCCTGTCGACGCCGGTCAACGCCGAGGGCGCCAGGTCGTGGGTCATCAGGTCGAAGCCCAGCAGCCGATCCGGCTCGACGCCGGCCCGCTCGGCGACATACCCCAGAAAAGAGCGTGGCGTGTCACCGGCGCCGAACACCGCGTTGACGTGGCGCTGCGGGTCCAGAGCTAGCGATCTGCGGTCCTCGGCCAGATGGATGGCCAGCTGGGGCACCCGCAGGACCGGGTCGTCGACCCGCACCAGCCGGTGAACGACCCCGGGGTTGTCGGTGTCGTCACGCGCCGACAACCGCCCACTGACACCCAGGTCGCGATCCAGCCACGAGTTCAGCCAGGCGCTCCCGTAGGGCTGCAACGCCACCACTCGCCAGCCCACGTGGTCGCGGTCAGGGCGTTGTTTGACCCGCAGGTTGGGGCTGTCGGTGTGCGCGCCGATGATCCGAAACGCTGCACCGGGATCTGTGCTGCGCCCGGTGCCATTCCACGCCACCAGCGAGCCGGCCCGCACGGTGAAGAACCGGCCCTCGCCCGGCCACGCGTCGGCTTCGGCCACTTCGCGGTACCCGGCAGTCCGCAACCGCTGCGCGACCGTCGCACAGACGTGAAATGGCGAGGGTGAGGCGTCGATAAACTCGCACAAACCCACCGCTGTGGCCGCCATCCACCCAGTCTTTCTCATCGCAAGGCCGTCCCAGGCGTTAGGGTCGAGACTGTGCGAACCGTTGCCCCCCAGCCAGTGCTAGCTCCGCTGAGCTGCGCAGCCATCTTCCTGGTAGCCACCATCGACGACGGAGGCGAGAAGGCGGTGCACGAAGCGCTGTCGGAGCTGGCCGGGCTGGCGCCCGCCATCGGCTTCCGCGATCCGGCCAAGCGACTGTCGATGGTCACCTCAATCGGCTCGGCCGCCTGGGACCGGCTGTTCGCCGGGCCCCGGCCGGCCGAGCTGCACCCGTTCGTCGCGCTGGAGGGCCCGCGTCACACCGCACCCGCCACACCCGGCGACCTGCTGTTCCACATCCGCGCCGAGGCACACGACGTCTGCTTCGAGCTGGCCAGGCGCATTCTGCGGGCCCTGGACAGCGCGGTCACCATCGTGGATGAAGTGCACGGCTTCAGGTACTTCGACAACCGCGACCTGCTCGGCTTCGTCGACGGCACCGAAAACCCGGATGGGTCCGACGCGGCGAAGGCAGCCCAGATCGGCAGCGAAGACCCGGTTTTCGTGGGCTCGTCTTATGTGCATGTGCAGAAATACGTGCACGACATGGCGGGCTGGGAAGCTCTGTCGGTCACCGAGCAGGAACGGGTGATCGGACGCACCAAACTCGACGACATCGAATTAGGCGATGCCGACAAGCCGGCCAACTCCCACGTGGCGCTCAACACGATCGAAGACGACGAGGGCAACGAACTGGACATCGTGCGGGCCAACATGCCATTCGGCGCGGTGGGCACCGGCGAATCCGGCACCTACTACATCGGGTATTCGCGGACACCGGCGGTCACCGAGCGGATGCTGCGCAACATGTTTCTGGGTGACCCGCCCGGCAATACCGACCGGATCTTGGACTTCTCCACGGCGCTCACCGGAGGACTGTTCTTCACCCCGACTGTCGATTTCCTCGATGATCCACCGCCGCTGCCCGATCCGAAGCCCTCAACCACGGCCCGCGGCTCACTGACGATCGGCAGCCTGAAAGGAACCGCCCGATGAACAACCTCTACCGCGAACTCGCTCCGGTCACCGACGTCGCTTGGGCCGAAATCGAAGAGGAGGCCACCCGGACGTTCACACGCCACATCGCCGGCCGGCGGGTGGTCGACGTCAGTGACGTGGCTGGGCCGCAGGCGGCCGCGGTCGGCACCGGCCGGTTGACCGACGTGACCGCCCCCGCCGACGGCGTCATCGCGCACCTACGAGCCAGCAAACCCCTGGTGCAAATGCGGGTTCCGTTCACGCTGTCCCGGACCGAGATCGACGACGTAGAACGCGGTTCGCAGGACGCCGACTGGGATCCGGTCAAAGACGCGGCGAAGAAGCTGGCGTTCGCCGAGGATCGGG
>NZ_JBYCLE010000058.1:0-4911 GCF_057473765.1 Mycobacterium sp. TH-M106
CCAGCAGTTGCAGCACCACCAGGCTGATCGCTGCGGCCACCCACCGCAGCGGCCAGAGCCGGGTGATCACGCCGGCCACCAGAAACGCCCCCGGCATCAGGTGACCGTCGTGGTCGTCGAACAGATACGACGGCGACAGCAGGTCGTGGGTGCCGGCCCGGCCGATCAGGATCAGGTCGTCCCAGTAGAAGTAACCGCCGAACGCCAGCACCGCCCGCAGGGCTAATTGCACCAGGATCAACGCGACGGCGGCTGTTTGTACTCGGGCGACCCGGGAGGCACGGATCGTCCGGACGGGCATGCGTCTTTCTTACCTGCCGGTATGGTGGGCCGGTGCGAGCACTGGTCACCGGCGCGGCCGGTTTCATCGGGTCGACGCTGGTCGACCGGCTGCGGGCGGACGGTCACCCGGTGGTCGGCCTGGACAACTTCGCGTCCGGGCGGGCGACCAACCTCGAACACCTGGCCTACGACCCCGACTTCGTCTTCGTCGAGGCCGACATCGTCACCGCGGACCTGCAAACGCCGTTCGAAGCGCACCAGCCGGAGGTGGTGTTCCACCTGGCCGCGCAGATCGACGTGCGCCGCTCGGTGGCCGACCCGCAGTTCGACGCATCGGTCAACGTCGTCGGCACGGTCCGGCTCGCCGAGGCGGCGCGCAGCACAGGAGTCCGAAAGATCGTGAACACCTCGTCGGGCGGTTCCATCTATGGCGTGCCACCGAGCTACCCGACCAGCGAAACGGCGCCGACCGATCCTGCGTCACCGTACGCCGCGGGCAAGGTGGCCGGCGAGATCTACCTCAACACGTTCCGGCACCTCTACGGCCTGCAGTGCTCCCACATCGCGCCGGCCAACGTCTACGGCCCCCGCCAGGACCCGCACGGCGAGGCCGGGGTGGTGGCGATCTTCGCCCGGGCACTCCTGTCGGGGACACCGACCCGGGTGTTCGGGGACGGGTCGCACACCCGCGACTACGTCTTCGTCGACGACGTGGTGGACGCGCTCGTCCGCGCCTCCGGACCCGACGGCGACGGGCAGCGGTTCAACATCGGTACCGGGCTGGAAACCTCGGACCGGCAACTGCATTCGGCGGTGGCGGCCACCGTAGGAGCAGCCGATGACCCGCAGTTCGCTCCGCCCCGGCTGGGCGACTTGAACCGGTCCTGCCTGGATAGCAGTCTGGCCCGCCAGGTTTTGGGCTGGCGACCGCAGGTGACGCTCGATGAGGGGCTGCGCCGCACGGTGGAGTACTTCACGCAGAGGCAGACCTGACGCGGCGCTATGGGCGATCGGGCCGCTGAACGCTGGCCAGCGCCACGGCGCGCGCAAGCCGGGCATACCGCAGTTCCACATCGCGGAACCGCATGTAGGTGCTGAGCGTGGTGAACGCGAACGCGATGATCAACATGTACAGCATCAGGTCCGTCCCGCGACGGACGCCGACCCAGTTCGCCACCACGGTGGTGTCGTCCGGGCGCAGCACGGCGTAGATCCCGCCGATCACGAAAACCAGGTAGCCGACCTTGACCCAGGCCCTTGACTGGGCGGAGCGCCGGGACAACAACAAGTAGATCAGCAGCGTCACCACCGCCGCGATCAGCAGCACCTTGATCCAGATCATCGAGACATCCTTTTGCGTAGCAACCCGTCGAAGACGATGTTGATGCCGTTGAGCAGCGGCTGGCCTTTGGACTTCGAGTAGTCGGTGTATAACACCTCGACCGGAACTTCGCCTACCCGCCAATGGTTTTCGTCGATCAGCGCTAGGAACTCGCTCGCGTGGCTCATGCCGTTCATGGTGATGTCGAGGCCCTCGGCAACCTTGCGATTGAACACCCGCAAGCCGTTGTGCGCATCCGTCAGCCCCAGCCGCCGATTTCGTGGGCTCAACCGGACCACCGTGCGCAGCACCAGCCGTTTCAACAGCGGTGTCCGCGCCGTCGCGCCGGGCTCAGCGAACGGAGCGAACCGGGTGCCGATGACGATGTCGAGATCCCCCGCCGAGAGCCGCTCGACCATCCGCACGACATCGGCCACCCGGTGTTGACCGTCGGCGTCGAAGGTGGCGAACATCCGCGCACCGGGCTGGCTGCGGGCGAACTCGACGCCGGTCTGGATCGCCGCACCCTGACCGAGGTTCACCGGATGGCGCACCACGTAGGCGCCGGCCCAGTGGGCGATCGCGGCGGTGTCGTCGGTGCTGCCGTCGTCCACGCAGACGACGTGGTCGAAAACCGATCGGACGCCGGCGATGACGTCGCCGATAACGGCCGCTTCGTCGAAGGCCGGGACGATGATCCAAACGTCGGGGTAGCGGGTCTCGATACGGCAAAAATACACGTCGCGCACGTCATAGTGTCGGTGGTAGCCAAGCCCGGTCGGTTCAGGCGTCTACGCGCAGCGCGAACAGATGCACCGCGATGCCGACCAGCGGACCGCAGAACAAGGCGATGGACGTTCGGGTGCCCACGTCCGTCGGCAGCAGCAAGAGCAACGTCGACGCCACCGTCGCACCCACCCAGCCCAGTGCGTAGGCGCGGTGCAGTGCTGCCGCCACCGTGGCCGCGCCGGTCAGAGTCAACACTGCGATCGCCGTGGCTGCCGCGGTCAATGCGGCCAGCACTGTGCCGCCGGCGCAATACGCCGGCCCGAACGCCGCACGCAGCAGCCATGGGCCCACCAGGGCTGCGGCCAACACGCCGACCGCACCCACCGCGACGACGACCGCAGCCGGCGCGGCTAGCGCGCGAACCCGCTGGGAGCGTTTGTCGACGAAGTGCGCGATCAGGTTCCCCTGCAGGGCGGTCAGCGGAACCAGCAGCGGCGCCCGGGTCAAGGTGACCGCCAGGATGATCACACCGCCTTCTGCGCCCAGCTCGCCGGAGGTCGTCTGCAGCAGCACCGGAAAACCCATCACCAAGATCGCGCTGGCGCCGGCCGCGGTGACCGAGTGCGCGGCCCCGCGCAGGAAGGTTGTCGTGCGCACCGGGGCCACCAGCCGGGCCGCGGCGCGGGTCGCCGGGGAGACGATCAGCATCACCAGCCAGGCCAGCGCGCCGGCCACGGTGGCCCACAAGAATCCGGCCAAACCCCAGCCGAGAGCGAATGCGGCGGCCGCGACGACGACCCGGATGAAGGCGTCGGTCACCATCAGGGTCGCGTACTGCATCCATCGGTTGGCGCCGGCCAGCATGCCCAAAAGGGTGGCGTGCAGGCAGAAGCCGGCCAACCCGACGGCCAGCAGCGCCACCGAAAGCCGGCGCGCATCGACGAAGACCGGCCCGCTCCACAACGGCGAGCTGCCGACGACCACCGCGGCCGCGACAGCGCCGACCGTCGCGGCCACCCGTATCGGCCGGGTGTGGTGGCAGGGCACTGCGGCGGCGCGCGCCCCGGCGCGGCGCGTATGTCGTACTTCCCGGGTGGTTTCTTGCAGCAGACCGTTTGCGGCCCCCGCGACCAGGCCGAACGCTCCCCAAAACACCCCGAACACTGCGAAGCCGGCCGGGTCCAGGTCGCGGGCCGCCAGGTAGAGCACCGCGTACCCGCAGAGCGCGGTGACCGCCGTGGCCGCGACGACCCGGACGACGCTGCCGCGTGCGACGGGCCCGGCTGCGCCGCTAGCACCGGTGTGCGCGGGAACCTCCGGCGTCGCCACAGTTCGAAAATACTCAGCCCGTCGGCGCCGGTGAGCAGTGAAACGACATCCTTTGCGTCGTCCCTTGCGCCACCCCTTGCGCCATCCCTTGCGCCATCCCTTGCGCCGAAAGTGAAGCTGCTGCGAAAAAACGTGCGAAATGTAGCAACAGCTTCACACTCGGCGACGCGGGCAGATTGGCGACGCGGGCAGATTGGCGACGCGGGCAGATTGGCGACGCGGGCACCCGGAGCACGCTGTCTGGCCGTCGACGCGGCGACTCGGTGGTGGCATACTGCTCGGCGGAGGGGAGTATCCCTTCGCTGCAGCGTCGTCATCACGTCGACCGCTATGGGACGACCGGCGCTGTAGGCCGCTTCTCGGCGGGAGAGACCTCCGGTGTTTTGTCGACACTGGAGGCTTTTCATGCATCTGTCCGTGTTCGGGTGGTCGCCGTCGCGCGCTGTCACGACGGGAATCCAGGCGGCGGCTTCGGCGGCTTCGGCGGCTTCCCCCTCGACGCTGACCAGGCGCCATTGGCGCGGTGACGGTCGCGCGTGGGTCGAGTCGAACGTGCGTGGCGGCAGCCTGCCGGGCGACGGGCTGCTGCTGGCAGCCAGGGCGGCGATGGTCGGTGTCCACGCCGGCGGGCTGGCCATCGCGATCGTGGGCCGGACGCTGCGGTTGCCGCCGGCGCCCGTCGCGGTCGACGCGGCGGTGGCGGTCGCGAAGTACCAGCCCTGGCTGCGCCGCCTGCTCGAGGACCGCATCGGTGCCGAGGCAACCGGCACCGTGCTGTCGCTGGCCACTACCGTGGCGCACACCCTGACGCTGTCACCGGCGATGCTGGCGGTCGATTTGGCGACACAGGCGCTGCGGGCCGCCGAGTGTCGTGCCGGAGAGCGGGCCTGGATCGCCCATGAGCCCGTGTTGGCCCGGCATGCCGAGCAACCGGAGGTGCACCAGCGGTCGGGGCCGGTGCCGGCCAGGCCGGCCGGACCGGCCGAGCGCTACCTGAAACGGGTGGCGTTGGCCCAGCTGATCGGTGTCGGCCTGGTCGGCGCCGTCACCCGTGACGTCGCCGCGGCATCGACCGCCGCGGTGGTCGTCGCTCCTAAAGCCATGTGGACCGCGCGCGAGGCATTCGCGGCGACGCTCGGGCAAGGTCTGGCCAACCGGTACGGGGTGCTGCCGTTGCGGCCGGAGGCCTTGCGCCGCCTCGACGAGGTCGACGCCCTCCTGGTCGACCCGCGCGTGCTCTGCGATGAGAA
>NZ_JBYCLE010000059.1:0-1060 GCF_057473765.1 Mycobacterium sp. TH-M106
CAGTCCAGGAGGACATAGAAGTGGCGAAGGCGAAGTTCGAGCGGACGAAGCCGCACGTCAACATCGGGACCATTGGTCACGTTGACCACGGCAAGACGACACTGACCGCGGCTATCACCAAGGTCTTGCACGACAAGTACCCGGACCTGAACGAGTCGCGCGCATTCGACCAGATCGACAATGCGCCCGAAGAGCGTCAGCGCGGCATCACCATCAACATCTCCCACGTTGAGTACCAGACCGAGAAGCGGCACTACGCGCACGTCGACGCCCCGGGGCACGCCGACTACATCAAGAACATGATCACCGGCGCCGCCCAGATGGACGGTGCGATCCTGGTGGTGGCCGCCACCGACGGTCCAATGCCGCAGACCCGGGAGCACGTGCTGCTGGCCCGTCAGGTCGGGGTGCCCTACATCCTCGTCGCGCTCAACAAAGCCGACGCGGTCGACGACGAGGAGCTGCTCGAGCTCGTCGAGATGGAGGTCCGCGAGCTGCTGGCCGCCCAGGAGTTCGACGAGGAGGCACCGGTCATTAGGGTGTCCGCACTCAAGGCCCTTGAGGGCGACGAGAAGTGGGTCAAGTCCATCGAGGAACTGATGGACGCCGTCGACGAGTCCATCCCGGATCCGGTGCGCGACACCGAAAAGCCGTTCCTGATGCCCGTCGAGGACGTGTTCACCATCACCGGCCGTGGCACCGTGGTGACCGGCCGTGTCGAGCGCGGCGTGATCAACGTCAACGAGGAAGTCGAGATCGTCGGCATCCGTCCGGAGACCACCAAGACCACGGTCACCGGCGTGGAGATGTTCCGCAAGCTGCTCGACCAGGGCCAGGCCGGTGACAACGTCGGTCTGCTGCTGCGCGGCGTCAAGCGTGAGGACGTCGAGCGCGGCCAGGTGGTCACCAAGCCTGGCACCACGACACCGCACACCGAGTTCGAGGGCCAGGCCTACATCTTGAGCAAGGACGAGGGCGGCCGGCACACGCCGTTCTTCACCAACTACCGTCCGCAGTTCTACTTCCGCACCACCGACGTGACCGGTGTGGTGAGCCTGCC
>NZ_JBYCLE010000060.1:0-5340 GCF_057473765.1 Mycobacterium sp. TH-M106
CGCGCCGCCGCCGTCGCGACATCACCATGACCGCACCGGCGGACATGCGGCCGTTCGCGGTGGTGTCCGGCGACCACAACCCGATCCACACCGACCGAGCCGCCGCGTTGCTGGCCGGGCTGGAATCGCCGATCGTGCACGGAATGTGGCTGTCGGCGGCCGCCCAGCACGTCGTCACCGGCACCGACGGCCAGGCCCGCCCATCCGCGCGGCTGATCGGCTGGACGGCGCGGTTCCTAGGCATGGTGCGTCTCGGCGACGAGATCGACATCCGTGTCGACCGAGTCGGAATCGACTCGGGTGCTGATGTTTTGGAGATCAGTGCGAGGGTCGGCACGAGTCTTGTCATGTCGGCGACCGCGCGGCTGGCCGCGCCCAAGACCGTCTACGCCTTCCCGGGGCAGGGGATTCAGCGCCCGCGCATGGGCATGGAGGTCCGGGCCCGCTCCAAGGCCGCCCGCAAGGTGTGGGACACCGCGGACAAGTTCACCCGCGACGCACTGGGTTTCTCGGTGCTGCATGTGGTGCGCGACAATCCGACCACCCTGATCGCGCGCGGGGTGCGTTACCACCACCCCGACGGTGTGCTCTACCTGACCCAGTTCACCCAGGTCGCCATGGCGACGGTGGCCGCCGCCCAAGTCGCCGAGATGCGGGAAGCGGGTGCGTTCGTCGAGGACGCCATCGCCTGCGGACATTCGGTCGGCGAGTACACCGCACTGGCCTGTGTCAGCGGCATCTTCGAACTTGAGGCCCTGTTGGACGCGGTCTTCCAGCGCGGATCGAGCATGCACGACATCGTGCCGCGCGACGCGCAGGGGCGCTCCAACTACCGGCTGGCCGCCATCCGGCCGTCGCAGATCGACCTCGACGACGCCGATGTGACGTCGTTCGTTGACGAGATCGCCGAACGGACCGGCGAGTTTTTACAGATCGTGAACTTCAACCTGCGCGGTGCGCAGTACGCGGTCGCCGGCACTGTGCGCGGTCTGGAAGAACTCGAAGCCGAGGTTCGGCGGCGCCTCGAACGCACCGGCGGCCGGCGCGCGTTCATCTACGTGCCCGGTATCGACGTGCCGTTCCACTCGCGGGTGCTGCGGGTCGGCGTCGACGACTTCCGCCGCTCCCTGGACCGGGTCATCCCGCACGGCAAGGATCCCGACCTGATCGTCGGCCGCTATATTCCGAACCTGGTGCCCCGGCCGTTCAGCCTGGACCGCGACTTCATCGCAGAGATTCGCGATCTGGTGCCCGCGGAACCGCTCGACGAGATCCTCGCCGACTACGACACCTGGCGCACCGAGAAACCGCGCGAGCTGTGCCGCACGCTCGTCATCGAACTGTTGGCCTGGCAGTTCGCCAGCCCGGTGCGCTGGATCGAGACACAGGACCTGCTGTTCACCGAGGAGGCGGCCGGCGGTCTGGGCGTGGAACGGTTCGTCGAGATCGGGGTGAAGTCCGCGCCGACCGTCGCCGGGCTGGCCACCAACACCCTCAAGTTGCCCGAATACGCCCACAGCACAGTGGAAGTGCTCAACTGCGAACGCGACGCGGCGGTGCTGTTCGCCACCGACACCGACCCGGAACCCGAGGAAGACTTGGTTGCGGAGGACTCCGGCGCTACTGCGCCAGAACCCCCGACCGTGTCTCATGCCGTCCCTGCTGTGTCTCCGGCTACCGCCGGAGCTCCATCAGATACTCCGGACGACCTGACGTTCGACGCCGCCGATGCGACCCTGGCGCTGATCGCGCTGTCGGCCAAGATGCGCATCGACCAGATCGAGGCACTGGACTCCATCGAATCGATCACCGACGGTGCGTCGTCGCGGCGCAACCAGCTGCTGGTCGACCTGGGCACGGAGCTCAACCTCGGCGCCATCGACGGGGCCGCCGAAGCCGACCTGGCCGGGTTGCGTGCCCAGGTGACCAAGCTGGCACGCACCTACAAGCCGTTCGGCCCGGTGCTGACCGACGCGATCGGCGATCAACTGCGCGCCGTCCTCGGCCCGTCAGGCAAGCGGCCGGCCGCCATCGCCGAGCGGGTGAAAAAGGTCTGGGAGCTCGGCGACGGGTGGGCCAAGCACGTCACCGTCGAGGTCGCGCTGGGCACCCGGGAGGGCAACAGCGTCCGGGGTGATGCCCTGGGCGGGCTGCACGAGGGCGCACTGGCCGACGCCGCCGCCGTCGACCGGGTCATCGACGGCGCTGTCAGTGCCGTCGCTGCCCGACACGGCGTGACGGTCAGCCTGCCGTCGTCCGGGGGTCCCGCCGTTGCCGTGGACGTCGCCGCGCTGGGTGAGTTCACCGAACAGATCACCGGCCGCGACGGAGTGCTGGCTTCGGCGGCCCGGCTGGTGTTGAACCAGCTGGGCCTCGACGGCCCGGCCACCACTCCCGAGGCCGCCACCGACGGCGAACTGGTCGACCTGGTCGCCGCCGAACTAGGTTCGGACTGGCCGCGCCTGGTGGCACCGGTGTTCGACGCCCGCAGGGTGGTGTTGTTCGACGACCGGTGGGCCAGCGCGCGTGAGGACCTGGTCAAGCTCTGGCTGACCGACGAGGGCGATATCGACGCCGGTTGGCAGCGACTCTCCGAGCGCTTCGAAGGCGCTGGGCACGTGGTTGCCGCCCAAGCGAATTGGTGGCAGGGCCGGGCGCTGGTGGAAGGCAGAGCTGTGCACGCGTCGCTGTATGGGCGGATCGCCGACGGTGCGGAAAACCCCGGCCGGGGACGCTACAGCGACGAGGTCGCGGTGGTGACCGGTGCGTCGAAGGGTTCGATCGCCGCGTCGGTGGTCGGGCAGCTGCTCGACGGCGGCGCCACCGTCGTCGCCACCACCTCGCGGCTCGACGACGAACGGCTGGGCTTCTACCGCACCCTGTATCGCGACCACGCCCGGTTCGGTGCGGTGCTGTGGGTGGTGCCGGCCAACCTGGCCTCCTACTCCGACATCGACGCGCTGATCGACTGGGTCGGTAGTGAGCAGACTGAAAGCCTTGGGCCGCAGTCCATTCACGTCAAGGATGCGCAAACCCCCACGCTGCTGTTTCCGTTTGCCGCGCCACGAGTGGCAGGCGATCTCTCCGAAGCGGGAGCGCGCTCGGAGATGGAGATGAAGGTGCTGCTGTGGGCGGTGCAGCGGCTGATCGGCGGTTTGTCGGCGATCGGCGCCGAACACGACATCGCATCGCGGCTGCACGTGGTGCTGCCGGGATCGCCCAACCGCGGCTTGTTCGGCGGCGATGGCGCCTATGGAGAAGCCAAATCCGCCCTCGACGCGGTAGTGACCCGATGGCACGCCGAATCGTCGTGGGCGGCACGGGTCGGCCTGGCCCACGCGCTGATCGGATGGACCCGCGGGACCGGGCTGATGGGCCACAACGACGGCATCGTTGCCGCGGTCGAAGAGGCCGGAGTGA
The DNA here is from genome assembly GCF_057473765.1 of Mycobacterium sp. TH-M106. NCBI lineage: Bacteria > Bacillati > Actinomycetota > Actinomycetes > Mycobacteriales > Mycobacteriaceae > Mycobacterium > Mycobacterium sp. TH-M106. The sequence goes on from NZ_JBYCLE010000060.1 coordinate 3,421, forward strand.
CAACGTATTCCACCGACCAGATGGCCACGATGCTGCTGAGCCTGTGCGACGCGGAGTCCAAGGCGGCTGCCGCGCGGGAGCCTATCACCGCCGACCTGACCGGCGGGCTGGCCGACGTAGACCTGGACCTGGCTGAGCTGGCCGCCTCGCAGAAGGCCGTAGCTCGCAACGAGATGTCGGCCGAACCCGCCCGCGGCACTATCGCCGCGCTACCGTCGCCGCCGCGGGGCTACACCCAGGCCCCGCCGCCGGCCTTCGACGACCTCGACGTCGACCCTGCGGACCTGGTGGTCATCGTCGGCGGGGCGGAGCTCGGTCCGCTGGGCTCGTCACGCACCCGCTTCGAAATGGAAGTCGACAATGAGCTGTCGGCAGCCGGCGTGCTGGAGCTGGCCTGGACCACCGGGCTGCTCCGCTGGGAGGACGACCCGACCCCGGGCTGGTACGACACCGAATCCGGGGAGCTGGTCGACGAGGCGGAGCTGGTCGAGCGCTACCACGACACCGTGATGGAAAGGGTGGGCATTCGCGCGTTCGTCGACGATGGCGCGATCGACCCCGACCATGCCTCGCCGCTGCTGGTCAGCGTGTTTTTGGACCGGGACTTTTCGTTCGTGGTGTCGAGCGAGGCCGAAGCTCGGGCTTTCGTGCGGTTCGACCCCGAACACACTGCGGCCCGCCCGGTGCCGGGCTCCACCGACTGGCAGGTGACCCGCAAGGCTGGCACCGAGATCCGGGTGCCGCGCAAAACCAAGCTGTCGCGCACCGTGGGTGCCCAGATACCGACCGGGTTCGACCCGACAGTGTGGGGAATCAGCGCCGACATGGCGACCTCGATCGACCGGGTGGCGCTGTGGAACATCGTCGCGACCGTCGACGCGTTCCTGTCGGCCGGGTTCACCCCGGCCGAGCTGATGCGCTGGGTGCACCCTAGCCTGGTGGCCAGCACCCAAGGCACCGGCATGGGCGGCATGACCTCGATGCAGACCATGTACCACGGCAACCTGCTCGGCCGCAACAAGCCGAACGACATCCTGCAAGAGGTGTTGCCGAATGTCATTGCTGCGCATGTGATTCAAAGCTATGTCGGCAGTTATGGCGCGATGATCCACCCGGTCGGCGCCTGCGCGACCGCGGCGGTCTCGGTCGAGGAGGGAGTCGACAAGATCCGGCTGGGCAAAGCCGAGCTGGTGGTCGCCGGCGGCTACGACGACCTGACGCTGGAGGCCATCATCGGCTTCGGCGACATGGCGGCCACCGCCGACACCGAGATGATGCGGGCCAAGGGCATCTCCGATTCGAAGTTCTCCCGCGCCAACGACCGGCGCCGGCTGGGGTTCGTCGAAGCCCAGGGCGGCGGCACCATCCTGCTGGCTCGGGGCGACCTGGCCGCCAAGATGGGCCTGCCGGTGCTGGCGGTGGTGGCCTACGCGCAGAGCTTCGCCGACGGAGTGCACACCTCGATCCCAGCCCCGGGCCTGGGAGCGCTGGGCGCCGGCCGCGGCGGCCGAGACTCGGCGCTGGCCCGCTCGCTGGCCAAGCTGGGCGTGGGTCCCGACGACATCGCGGTGATCTCCAAACACGACACTTCGACGCTGGCCAACGACCCCAACGAGACCGAGTTGCACGAACGGTTGGCGGCCGCACTCGGTCGGTCAGACGGCGCGCCGCTGTTCGTGGTGAGTCAGAAGAGCCTGACCGGTCACGCCAAGGGCGGCGCGGCGGTCTTCCAGATCATCGGGATGTGCCAGATGCTGCGCGACGGCGTGATCCCGCCCAACCGCAGCCTGGACTGCGTCGACGACGAGCTGGCCAGCTCGGACCACTTCGTGTGGGTTCGTGACACGCTGCGGCTCGCCGGGTTGTTCCCGCTGAAGGCCGGGCTGGTGACCAGCCTCGGGTTCGGCCACGTGTCGGGTC
>NZ_JBYCLE010000061.1:0-34092 GCF_057473765.1 Mycobacterium sp. TH-M106
CCGACGACGCCCCCCGGCTGATCTCCCTTCTCGACGGTGAGATCGAAGCCGACAGCGGCCAGGTCCAACTACCTCGCGATCTGGCATGGCTCGCGGATCGCTAGCCGCGACCTTCGGCGTTCTGCGCCTCATCAATGTCCGGGCCATCCGCAAGCATGCACTTCGCGCTGTACTGGCCGCGTTCGCGCTCGGCGGCGGCGTTGCCGTCGTTGTGGCCGTCATGATCGAAACCACCAGCGTCAGCACCGCTGTCGACGACGTCGGCTACCGGATCGCCGGACCCGCCCCGTTACGTATCGTCGGTGCCGCCACGCGAGGCGGCATCGGGCCCGCCGTCATCGACAGTGCGCGAGCGGTGCCTGGCGTGTCGTCGGTGGTCCCCGTCATCCGCGGCGTCGTCCCGATACGCAACGGCGACAAGCAGATCTACGGATTGGGGCTGGGAGTCGATTGCTCGGCTCAGTGGATCGTTGATCCGCGAGTATGCGAATCAGGTCAACGTGAACCACCGCCGGCGATCTCCCGTGTGCTCGGAAATGCGCTGGAGCCCTCCGCAAAGTTGGTCACCGACATGGGCCAACTCTCACTGGATAAGTTCCAACGGGTCTCGGACCTGGACACCGTCAATAACGGCCTGGTGGCGGTGTTGCCGCTGAGCATGGCCAAGCTACAGTTCGCTCGGGCCGAGCGGGTCGACATGGCATATGTCACCCTGGCGAAGGACGTCGACGCATCGGAAGTTCAAGCGCACCTGGTTGAAGCATTGGGGTCCGGCTACAGTGTCGCGCCCCGCAGCGAGCCGGTTCGCGGATTCAACATCAACGACATCCTTCTTCCCATGCTGCTGATTTTCGCTCTCGTCGCCGTCGGTGTGGGCGTGATCCTGATCGCCCAGATCACCCGCCTGTCGGTGGAGGAACGCCGACGCGAGATCGCGATTGGCGCCGCGCTGGGGGCATCGCCGTCGTCCATTGCCACCGGCTTCCTCTCCGAGGCGGCCCTCCTCGGCGCCGCGGGATCCGTCCTAGGGGTCGTCACCGGTATCATCATCGCGCATCCGATCGTGGCCAGCGCGAGCGAGCTGACCGAACGTTTTCTCGGTGTCACGGTCCCGGTTGTGCTCAGTGCGAGCGTCCTCGTTCTCGGGCTGATCGCCGGGCTGTTCCTGGCGGTACTCGCCGCTATCCTGCCCAGTCTGTCCGCGTCCAACACCCCGATAGCGGCCGAGCTGTCTGGGCGTGCGACACAGGAAGGGTCCCGCGGGTCGAAAATCTGGCTGAAAGCGGCGGCGCTGTTGGCGGTGGGGATGGCCGGAGTTGCGGCGGCGGTGCTGGCGACGTTGTCTGGCGGCCTCGAATCCTGGCAGGCCGCGGTAGCCGACGCAGGCGCGGTTATCGCCATCGTCGGATTGCTGCTGGCTACCGCGTATCTCAGTGCCGAGGCGATCAGGGTGATACGACCTCGAGCTGACCGCGCACATGGCGCGACCCTCACGATAGCGTTGAACGCTCTGCGCGGGGATCGACAGCGCACAGCGGCAATCTCAGGCGCTGTCGCTGTACCGGTAGTGGTCGCCATCCTGCTCGCCGGATTTCTCATCGCCATTCAACGGGGTGCGACGAGCGCCGCCGAATCATGGGCGGAAGGGCGGGTGGCGCTCACCACCACCGAGTTCGCCGACTACGGGCCGATCGACGCCAGATTCGCCCCCGACACAATCGCAACGCTGCGCGCCCTGCCTGCGACCGGCACGGTCGAGCGGTTGGCCGAGATCGAGATCAGCCTTAGCGACGGGTCGCTGGCTCACGTTCAAGCTCAAGATCGACCGAGCTTCCCGTTCGGCGTTCTGGCCGGACAGCCCCCGGCAACCAGTATGGCCAATAACCAACTCGTCATCGGCAGCGTGCTCGCCCGAGACAAGCACCTCCACCTCGGTGACACCCTACTTCTCGGAAGTGGGTTGAATGCTCAGGCGATGACCATAGGCACCATCGTGGCCACCCCCGAGTACGGTGGCCGTCGCATTTACCTGCCCTATGCGACTGCAGAGAGCGTTTTCGGCCCGCAGCCAGCCGGCATGGTGTTCATCACGCCTGCCCTCGGACGCACAACTGATCAACTTCTGAAAAGTGTCAGGTCGGCTTCCTTCGAGCAGCCGGTGAGGGCTGTCGACACCGCCGGATACGCGGCCGCAGTCGCCGGCTCTATCGGCCGATACCTCACGCCACTGAACACATTGAAGTACGGCTTGCTTGGCATAGCGTTCGTATCGGTGCTGTCCACCCTGCTGCTCGTCGGCTTACGGCACCAACGTGAGTTGGCTCTGCTCCAGGCACTCGGCGCCACCAGGCTCCGGGTGTTCAACATCACCACCGTCGAAGCCATCGTTGCCAGTGCCGTCGGCGGACTCCTCGCCGCAATCCTGGCGATCGCGATCGGCGAAGCCTTCCGGCGGGCCGCGATCGTCAACGTCGGCATCGTCGCCCGATTGACATTCCCATGGTCGGACGCCGCGATGTATACCAGCCTGAGCATATTCGCGGCGATCATTGCAGCCGTGATTCCCGCGTGGAAGAGCACGCGAGCGACACCGGCCTCAGAACTCCGCGATGAGTAGCCGTACTACCGACCCGCAGAGGGCCTACTCGATGTCGATCTCGTGATGCTCGATGAGGTTACGGTCCGTGGAAGTCTCGAGTAGCCTGCGGAATGCCTGCACGCTGTAGCCGGTGACGGTTGCGTCGGTGCGAGCCCGCACGGTGGCCGAGCGGGCGACGTTAAACAACGGCCCGATCTCGCCGACATGGTCGCCAGCTCTGACAACCTTCAGCAGCTCCTCGCCGCCGTCCGTCAATTCCCGAACGACCTCCAGCTCTCCGTCGTCCACGACGTAGATGAGCTCTCCCATACTGCCCTGCTCGAACAGCACCGAACCGCTTGCCAGACTCACGGTTTCGGCCTCGCGATCGACTGGGGTGAAATCTGGCACCAGCTTCACCACCCGGTCGGCGAACGGCAGGATCCGGGTGTCGTGACCGGCGACCACGACGATGCGGTCCCCGCTCGCCAACTCCCGGATGAGCCGCAGCACCTCTTCCACCTGGACATAGTCCAAGTGGGCCGTCGGTTCATCGGCCAGCAGCAGCGGCGGGTCCAACGCGATCGCGCGGGCCACCGCCACCCGTTGCTGCTGGCCGCCGCTGAGGTCACCGGGCCGGTGACTCATGCGGTCCTGCAACCCTACGCGAGTCAGCAAATCCGTGGCGCGTTCACGCGCGGCCCGGCGCGACCATCCGGCCGCCCACAGCGGCACCATCACATTCTCCAGCGCGGTCAGGCTCGGAACCAGGTTGAACGACTGAAACACAATGCCGACGGTGTGGCGCCGGTACCGGGTCAGCTTGCGGCGCTCCAGCGAAGTGACATCGACGTCACCAATTTGGATCCGACCGGACGTCGGGCTGAGGATGCCGCCGATACACGACAGCAGCGTGGTCTTCCCGCATCCGCTGGGGCCCAAGACGATCACCAGCGATCCGCCCGTGATCTCCAGATCCAGCCTGTCGATCGCGCGGACCACCTCTCCGCCGCCGCGACGGTACTCGACAACAAGGTCTTTGATGCGCAGATCACCCATGCCTCACGGACCCCCGAACGCCAGCACCGGGTCGATGGCCACCGCATGACGCAAGCTCGCCACACTGGCCAACAGGCCGATCACCACCGCGGTCGCCACCAACAGCGCGAAAGACGAGTAGGTGATCGCCACCAGCATGGGAAACAGCGGACCGAGCGCCACCGCCACCAGGCCGCCGAGCAGCGCGGCGGCCACCGCGACCAGCACCGCCTGCATCGTCAGCCCGGCCAGCACCGATCCGGTGTTGACGCCGATAGCTTTGAACACCGCGAAATCCCGGGTGCGCTCCAAGGCCGACAGGTAGACCAGCGACCCCACAATCAGCACCGCGACCCCCCACAACAGGATCGCCATGTAGGAAAACGCCATCAGCGCGCCGTGCAGTGGGCGCACCATGTCATCGACGGCAGCCTGGCGGTCCACGATGCGATAACCGTCCGGCGCCTGCGTGGGTGCACCGCGCAAGCCGATCGCGGTGACCACCCGCTGCCCGGAGAACATCAGCCGCTGCGCCCCCTCGACGGTCAAGAACGCGTTGGGTTGGCCCGCGAGAGTGGTCGACTTGTCGACGAGGCCCACGATCCGCAGCTTCTTCCCGCCGACTTCGACGTCGTCGCCGATGGAGCGTCCCAGGGTGGTCGACATGGCGACCTCACCGGAGCTCGACGGTGCCCGTCCCTTCGCCATCGGCGGCATCCCCATGCCGTCGGCGGGCACGCCGTAAACATTGATGTTCACCGGCGAGCGCTGATCCTGCAGGATGATATTGCCGTAGACCACCGGGACCGCCGACTCCACACCCGGCAGGTGCGCCACGCGTTGCATCTCGGCTTCCGGGAACCTCGCCGCACCCATGAACGGGCCCGCCGCGCCGTCCGGGATGAGGTAGGTGTCGATACCGATCGAATCGACCACATGCTCGGCTTCGACCCGAAAGCCCTTGGCCAGCCCGGCCAGAGTAAGAGTGAGCGCGAAGACCAATCCCGTGCCGATGGACGCGATCACAAACCGCCGCAGACGCCACTGCAGGTCTCGCACCGCGGTGATCAACATTCTCATGCGCACACGCCCTCGCAGTTCACCGGCACCGCAAACCTCAAACGCGTCATGGCAGACTGCCCAGCTGCCGGGTCAGTCGGTCACGGGCCGGGTAGGGCAGACTCGTCAACGCCACCACCTGTGATCTAGCCCCGAATCCGACAAGGTAGCGGGCCCGCGGCCGGCGTACGGTGAGCGCCTTTTCGACGGCAGCGGCGACGTCGTCGGCCGATCCTGCGAAGCGTTGAAACCGGCCGGTGAATTTCTTCATGCCGGCGATGTGCGCGGCATACAGATCGCGATGTTCTGGCGTCATCGCGGCTTCGGTCCGGGCAACCATCGTGTCGGCGGTGCGCCACATGTCGGTGTCGGTCTGGGCGGGCTGTACCACGACGACGGGGATGTGCCACGGCGCGAGTTCCACCCGCAGTGCGTCCGCCACGGCTTCGAGCGCGAACTTCGATGCGCAGTAGGCGCCGACCATCGGCACCGCCAGCCGGCCGTTGAGGCTGGAGATGAACACGACACGGCCCCGTGATCTGCGCAGCCGCGGCAGCACGGCCTGGGTTACCGCAAGTTGGCCGGTCACATTGACTTCCAGTTCGCGGCGGAAGTCGTCGAGGCGGATCGCTTCCAGAGGTCCGGGCACCACGATGCCGGCATTGTTGACTACTGCATCCAGTCGCTGGCCAAGCGAATCATCCAGTGCGGCAATGTGTCCAGGGTCGGCGATATCGAGGATCACGGATGATATGCGCTCGCTGTCGTCGGCGGCGACGGCTTCGGCGTCATGTTCGCTGCGGACTCCGGCGATCACGTTCCAGCCGCTGCCAGCGAGGCGTCTGACGATCGACCGACCGATTCCGCGTGACGCGCCGGTCACCAAAACGGACCGCATGGCTTCGACTGTAGTCATGGGGACCGGTCGTCTAGAACCGGTAGGTTGCGCAGCCGACCTCGACACCCGACCCGACAGCCAAGATCAACCCGATGTCGCCCGGCTTCACCTGGCCACGCTGGCGGGCACGCTGGAGGCCCAGCGGCAAGGCGGAGGTGAACGGGTCGGTGTCGGTGTCGAGGTCGACGAATCGCGATCTCGGGATGCCGATCTGTGCCGCCACCTCGTCGATGCCGGCCGGGGGCAGGTAGGGCGGGAACACGACCGCGACGTCAGCAGGGTCGAGCCCTTCGAGGGTCAGGAGTTCCTTGGCTGCCGGCGGGATACAGGTTCCGTAGACGGCGGCGAGGTCGGAGTCGCGGTCGATCCGCAGCCAACTCCGCTGGTTGCGTTGCTGGGTGTAGGTGACCAGCGCTTCGCTGTACTCGGGGTGATGCGCGAAGATGAACCGCCCGAACCCCTCTGAGCCTTCGCTTCGGCGCAGCAGCACGGCCGAGCCCATCTCGCTGATGCCGTTGAGCGGGTATCCGCTTTCCGGGGTGTTGTTTTCAATCTCGGAGGCCAGCACCATCGCATGATCGGTTCTTCCCGCCCCGATCATCACGGTGGCGATCTGACAGGCGTTGAGAAAGCCGACCGCGCCGTTGAGGACGTCGAAAGCGAACGTCTTAGGCCCGTCCGGGGAGTCCACCTCCCCGTTGATGCCGAGCTCACCGGCGACAAGGGAGGCTACCGCCGGTTCGCTGAGGTAATCGTCGCGGTAGATGCCGGCGTGGATGATCAGGCCGAGCGATGACCGGTCCAAGCTGTCATAGCCGGCCAGGCAGTCGGTCGCCGCTTGCACCGCCAGCTGTATCGAACTCGGCCGCGCCGATTGCCCGGCCGGTGCGATGCCGACACTGTCGATGCGCACCCGTGGCATCGCCGGCAACTCCTTGCGGCCGTTGCCGACCCGGGTGCGACGCTGGTGGCGGCCGTCAACCGGACGCCGCATCCGGTCGGGCAGGTCGTCGAAGGTGTACAGCGCGGTCCCGACAGTCTGTCCGGATCCGGTGACGGAGAACACCACGTTGTCTCCGGAGTTGATCCGGTTGCTGCGAATACAGTCGTCCAGCGCCACGAAATGGGTTGTGGTCGCGGTGTTGCCCCGCTCGGCCAGGTTGTAGATGGTGTTGTCGCGACTGGCGACGGTTTTTCCGTACAACCGGTTGACGGCGAGCACCGCGTCGTTGAGCGACGACTCCGATGTCTGGTGCATCAACAAGTGGTCGCAGGTCTCGGGTCGCCACCCGTGTCGCTGCATGACCGCAGCGACGTACGGTACCGCGTGGTGGACCGCGATGGCTGTCTGCGTGACGGAGTCGGTGACCATGATCGCACCACCGTGCGGACCGTCGGTCGCCTTGGCGATGCACAGCTTGGCGTAGCGGCTCAGCGTGGCCATGTCGATGTCGTGGAAGCCGACCCGGTTACCTGCTCCTTGCTCGACGACCACCGCTGCGCCGGCGTCGCCGAGCGTCAGGCAGGCCAGCCGCGGATCCATCGGCTGGTCGATCTCCCGCTGTGCCGTCTCGGTGAGGTGGCTGATGTATTCGCCGCTGACCACCAGCGCGGACCGAATCAGCCCGGTCTTCAAAAACGCATCTGCGACGGCGATTCCGGTGAACATTCCGGCGCACGCGTTGTTGAGGTCGAAACACACCGCATTGGACAGCCCGCATTCACTGCGCAGCCGTGCGGCGGTCCCGGGCTCGAAGCTGAACCGATGCCCCGGTCCGTCGCAGCGGGAGATGTTGCAGGCGATCACCACGTCGATCTCTTCGGGCAGATAGCTCGACCGGGTCAGGCAATCGGCTGCGGCGTTGCGGGCGAGGTCGATGGAGAACTCGGCGTCGCCAGCCACCCGCCGGCTCTTGATGCCGGTCAGCCGCTCCAGCGGTATCCGGACCTCGTTCACACAGTCCGCCAACACCTGCTCGGTCGAGACCGCACGCGCCGGCAGGTACACACCGAGGCTTTCGATGACGGTGTTTCCACCGTCTGGCGTGGTCGCCGCGACCGGTGTCGTGACGACCGCCGGACCTGAGTCTGCCGCCGGTTCCGCCGCTTGTTGGCCGGGCGCCGCGACAAATTTTTGCGCCGATTCGGCGAGCGGCCCGTACTCGGCGGCCAGCTCGGCGATCGTGCCGTAGACGAACATCGACTCCGGTCGCAGCGGCAGACCGGCGTCGTTCGCCCGCAGCGACACCTCGAGACTCTGGGTGGAAGCGCCACCGAGAGCGAAGAAGTCGTCGTTGACCCCGACTCGCTCCAAACCCAGTACCTCGCACCAGATGTCCGCCAGGACCTGCTCGACGGGGTTGCCCGGGGCGACGAATCCCGGCTGTGGTGCCGGCGACTCCGCAGCGGCGACTGCCAGTGCTCGGCGGTCCACCTTGCCGTTGCGGGTAAGCGGGAGCGCGTCGGTGATGGTGAAGACCGCCGGCACCATGGCAGCCGGCAGCTCGTCTAACAGAAAACGGCGCAATTCGGGTGTCGTCGGTGCGGCACCGCCGGCCGGCACGACGTGTGCGACCAGCATCGCCGAGCGGTCGTGCTGGCCGTGCTGGTCGTGCTGGTCGGAGACCGCCACCACTGCGCTCTCGGCGACGGCGGGGTGTTTGGCCAGTGCGGCCTCCACCTCACCGGGTTCGATCCGCAAGCCGTTGACCTTGACCTGATCATCGATGCGGCCCAGGTATTCGATGTTACCGTCGGGGGTGTATTTGGCCAGATCGCCGGTGCGGTACCACAACCGACCGGGATTGGCCGGGTCGGGGACGAAGCTGGCGGCTGTGGCGTCCGGCCGGTTGAGATAGCCGCGTGCGACCCCCACCCCGCCGATGAACAGTTCACCGGGCACCCCGACCGGCACCGGTTGGCGGCGACTGTCCAGGAGGTGGATGGCGGTGTTGGCGATCGGGCGTCCGATCGGGATCCGCGGGTCGCCGTGCCGGCAGTGGAAGTGGGTGACGTCGATTGCGGCCTCGGTGGGGCCGTAGAGGTTGTAGAGCTCGACCCCAGCTTCCCCAGCTTCCCCAGCACCCAACATCGTCAGGAACCGGTCGCAAAGTTCAGCCGGCAGAACCTCACCGCTGCAGAAGACCCGGCGCAGCCCGGTGCAGTCAGCGGCGCCGGGCGTCGCCAGGAAGCGCCGCAGCATCGACGGCACGAAATGCACGGTGGTGACCCGCTGCTCGACGATGGTGCTGGCTAAGTACGCCGCGTCCTTATGGCCTTCGGGTTCGGCGACGACAACTCGCGCGCCGGCGATGAGTGGCCAGAAGATCTCCCAGATGCTCGGGTCGAAGCTCATCGGGGTCTTGTGCAGCACCCGGTCGTCGGCGGTGAGCGGATAGGTGTCCTGCATCCACAGCAGCCGGTTGCGGATTCCGGCGTGAGTGTTGACCGCGCCCTTCGGCTTACCGGTGGAACCGGACGTGTAGACGACATAGGCGGGACTGGCCGGACTGGCCGGACTGGCCGCGGCCGGTGCCGGCGCGTCGATCTCGGTCGCCGCTGATCGCCGCTGGTCCAGGCAGAGCCGGGAACCAGTGAAGGTTGGCGGTAATTGGTCGAGGTGTCGGCGGTGGGTGACGCAGACCGGTGAGTCGGGCACGTCGTCGAGCATCGCCGCCATCCGATGGGTGGGTTGCGCGGAATCCAGCGGCAGGAACGCGCCGCCCGCGCGCAGCACCCCCAGCAGCGCAACCACCAGATCCTCGGAGCGTTCCAGCAGCACCGGCACCACCACCTCCGGACCCACCCCCAGGCGCTGCAGCCGACGCGCCAGATCACCGGCCCGGCGGTCCAGCTCCGCGTAGGTCAGTTCGCGTCCGGCGCAGGTCACAGCGACGGCGTCGGGAATGCGCGCCGCCGTGGCAGCGACCATTTCATGCAAGCAGTCCGGCGCCCCGGATTGCGAGTAGTCGACCCGAGTGTCGTTCCACTGCGTTATCCGGCGGCGCTCCTCATCGGTGAGCAGCGGCAGCGCCGAGATCCGCATGTCGGGGTCGCCGATGATGCCCTCGACGAGCGTGGTGAAATGCCGGGCGATCCGTTCGATCGTCGCCGCGTCGAACAGGTCGGTGTTGTATTGCAGTCCGCAATGCAGTTCGTCGTCGTTCTCGCCCGCCTGCATCAGGATGTCGAACGGTGCCCCGCCCTGTCCGATGTGGACCGATTCCAGGTACAGCTCGCCTCCTGCCTGGGCGGGTTGGTCGGAGAACAGCCGCACCTGGTCCCAGGCGAATGAGGCTTGGAAAATCGGCGTGCGGCCGGCGTCGCGCGGTGGCCGGAGCCGCTCGACGAGCAGCGGAAACGGATAGTCCTGGTGAGCCAGCGCATCCAGCACCGCGGCTTTGACCCGGCTCAGCAGCGAGAGGAACGACGGATCGTCGTGCACGTCGAAGCGCAGGGCCACCGGGTTGGAGAAGTATCCGACAACACCGGTCACCCCGGCCCGGTCGCGGCCGGCGAATGGGGATCCGATGATCAGATCGTCCTGACCGCTGTAGCGGTGCAGCAGCGTCGCGTAGACGGCGAGCACCGTCATGTAGGGCGTTGCGCCGATGGCACGACCGACCTGCTTGAGTCCGGCGGTGATGCTGCGCTCGATCGTGAAGCGGTACATGTTCCCCCGGTAGGTCTGCACCGGCGGCCGTGGCCGATCCGTGGGCAGCGCAAGCGTTGGCAGGTCACCGGAGAGCTGCTCACGCCAGTAATCCCAGAGCCGCTCACCCTCCGGGCCGTCCAGCATGCGGGCCTGCTGCTGCGCGTAGTCGACGTAACGCTCCGCCGGCGGCGCCGGCGGAGCGGCACCGTGTTCGGCTGCATACAGCCGGCGGAGTTCGTCGAGGATGATGTCGACCGACCAGAAGTCGACGGCGATGTGGTGCACCGCCAGCAGCAGCACGTGTTCGTCGGGGTCGCACTCGAGCAACGTCAGCCGCAGCACAGGACCGGTGCGCAGGTCGAAAGGACGATCGGTCTCCCGCCTGATCCATTCGTCGAGCTCGTCTGGGCCCGGACCGACGTTGTGCCGGGCGATCCGCACCGGCCAACGTGGATGGACGAACTGGACCGGCTGCCCGTCGCGCTCGGCGTAGGTGGTGCGCAGCATCGGGTGCCGATCGACCAGCGCCTGGGCGGCGCGCTCCAGCGCCGACACGTCGAGCTGACCGTGAATTCGTCCGCCGTAGACGACGGTGTAGGCGGCGCTGTCGGGAGCGAGTCGGTGGATGAACCACAGTGACCGCTGTCCGTACGACAGCGGGTATGACGACGCCGACTGCTCCGCTTTCGTCATCAGCAGCTGAGCCAGCAGCGCCCGTTTGGCTTCGGGGGACAACTCGGAGGTGTCGATGGGCTCACCGGGTTTACCGGGCTCACCGGGTTTGTCGGCCACCACCATCCTCCTTCCTGTGTGCGCTCGTGGCTGCGTGCTGTTCGTCGAGAACCTTCTGCAGCAGCTCGTCTACCGCGGCGTCGGAGAGCTCGGACAACTGGGTGAGCAGGTCGATCCCGTCGGCAGAGTCGGTTTCGAGCCCGCCGGCTTTCTCCTGCGGGATGTTGTCCTGGTCCGCATCGCCTAACGCTCGAGTGCGGTCCGGCAGCTTCGTGTCCGAAAGCTGTTCGGCAAGCCAGCCGGCGAGGCCAGCCACGCTCGGCCCGTCCAACAGCCGAGCAATTGGAACCATGATACCCAGGTCATGTTCCACCTGGATGCGTAACTCCAGGGTGATCAGCGAGTCGACCCCCAAGCTGTTCAGCGGCGCCTGGATGTCCAGCCGAGCAGGCGCCAGGCCGAGTTTGCCGGCAACCAGATCGCGCAGATACGACTCCAGCGCTGGCTGGCGCTGGTCGGCGGTCGCATCCTGCAGCGCGTCGTAGAGGGCGATTGCCGCTCCCGACGCGGCGCCGTCGTGCCGGCCGGCCGCGGGTTGTCCACCGGATGCGCTGACCCGCAGGTCGGCGAGGAGCGGCTTATCGGCGCCCAGTCGCCACCGCGCCCAGTCGATGTCGAAGACCGCTGCCTGCGTGGCCGACTGCGCAAGCAGGAAGGCCAGCGCCCGAAGGTAGTCGTCCGCCGGCATCGGCTCGAGGCCGTACCGAGCGAAGCGGCGGTGCAGGTCGGCCTGGGTGAACACGCCGAGTTCAGGCCAGACTCCCCAGTTGACGCTGAGCGCGGGGCAGCCCTGCGCTCGCCGATGCCACGCCAGCGCATCCAGGAACGCATTGGCGCCGGCATAGTCCGAGGCCCCCGGCGAGCCCAACACCGACGCAGCCGACGAGAACAGCACGAAGAAATCCAGCTGCGCGTCGCGAGTCAGCGCGTGCAGGTTCCAGGCGCCCTCGACCTTCGGTGCGAACACGTGACGCAGCTGATGCTCGTCGAGGTGCTCGACGATTCCCCCCTCGTCGACGATCCCAGCCGCATGCACCACCCCCCGCAGCGGCGGCATCGAGGTATCGACGGACTGGAGCACCGCCGCCAGCTGGTCAGGCTTGGTGACGTCGCCGCGTGCCACCACCACCTCGGCGCCACCGGCGCGCAACCCGTCGAGCGTGTCCTGCGCGGCTCTCGAAGGAGCGCTACGCCCCAGCAGCACCACATGGCGGGCGCCGCGCTCGACCATCCACGCGGCCACCACCGTGCCGACCGCACCGAGGCCACCGGTGATCAGGTAGGTGGCTTGCGCGTCGAGACGGGCCGGCGCCGTGAATGTTCCCGCATAGGTAGAGGTCTCACCCTCCTGGATGTATGGGGCGTAGCGCTCCAGTCGCGCGACGTAGCGTCGGCGGCCACGAAGAGCCACCTCGGCCTCGGAGCCGTCAGCCCACAGCTCAGCGAAGAGCGCGCGGTATTCCTCCGGGCCACCGGCCGCGGAGAGGTCGACGCGGCTGCAGCGCAGCTCCGGATGTTCGTGGTCGATGCTGCGACCCATCCCCCACAGCGGCGCCTGCGCGACCGAAACGGGCGCCGCGGCGGCAGCTACGGCCCCGGTGGCCTGCGGCGCGTCCGTGGTCTGTACTCCGCGGGTGACCAGCCACAGCCGGGGTGCGTCCGGCCAATCGGCCAGCGACAACGCCTGCAGCAGATGCACCGTGCTCAACGAACCCAGAGTGGTCGCCGACCGCAGCGACTCGAGTGACGTCTCGGCGCTCGGCGCGCCACGCAGACTCCACAGGTGCACGACGCCACGGCACGGCACTCGATCGCTGCCGACCGCCGCGAGCAGGCGGCGGAAATGCTCCGGCTGTGCCGGGTCGAGGCGGTAGCTGTCCGGCGCCGACGATTCGAGGTCTACCAGGCCCACGGCCGGCTCGACCAGCACGCAGGTCTGCGAATGCGATTCGAGGTGATCGCGCAGAGTCTCGGTGACTTCCGTTCCGTCGCTGAAGATCAGCCAGCAGCCCGGTCTTGTCGGCCGCTTGAATGCGTCAGCGTCGGGATCGTCGGGCTGTAGGGACGCCGGCCGCCAGCGCAGCTGGTAGATGCGGTCGCGCAGGCCGGTCTGCGCCGCGACCAGGTCACCGGAGACCCGTTGCAGCCGCAACCCGCGGGCCGTTGCCAGGACATCGCCGTCGCCACCCGTCACGAACACGTCGCCGGTCACCATGTCCGAGTCGGTGTCGGGTGCTGGGTGTATCACGGCATGGCACCACGCAGCACCGTCGGCCAACGCCGGGTGGGTTTGCAGCTCTGCCAGGCCGACCGGTAGATAGATGTCGCGTGACCTGGCGGCAGCGCGCTGCGGAAGCGCCGCCGCGATGGCTTGGAAGCTGGCATCGAGGACCACGGCCGTGTCGACGTCGTCGACGCCGACCGTGAAAGCCGAGCTGAGCCTGGCGACGGCCTGGCCGTCGCAGCGCCAGATCTGTTCCAGGGTTTGGAATTTCGGCCCGTACCGCAAGCCGTGGTCCGCCAGGTTCCGGTAGAACACCGATCCTGGAATGTTCTCCGTGCAGCGGGCGCGAACGACATCGACACCATCGTGTTCGCCGATCGGTGTCTGCTCACCGCCGGCAACGGTGCCGCTCACCAGCAGCGACCACCGCCCAGGGTCCGCGGGCACGCCGCTGTAGCACTCGAATGAGATCCCGGTTGCCGGATCGCCCCGCAAGACCACCTGCACGGTGAGCGGTTCGGCGTCGCTGACCTCCTGCATCCGGTGCAGGGTGACGTCACGAAGCATCGGGTTCGCCGCGTCGAAGGCCCGGGCGACCGTGGATTGGGCCAACCGCAGCAGCAGCGTCGCCGGAAGGACCGCCGCGCCGTTCACCTGGTGGTCCGCCAACACCGCCAGCAGGCCGGCACTGATCTCGACCTCGGCTAACGCCGTCTCCGGATGTGCCGCCGAGTGCAACGGCCCGCGCCACCGTAGCGAGTCACCCGAGGCGCGCTGGGCACCCGAATGCGGTGCAGCGGGTCTGCCCGCCGCCAGCCAGGAGTGCACCTGCTGCCACGGGTATGTCGGTGCGGCGATGCAGCTGCTGCCCGCTGGATAGATCTGTTCCCAGGCGACCTGTTGGCCCAGGGTGTACAGGGTGCCGAGCGAGGCGAGCATGGTCGCGCGTCCCTCGTCGTCACGGCGCATGGACGGCAGCAGCGTGACGCTTCGACCCAGGCTCTCGGCGTCCTCGCGGACAGCGGTCAGCAGGATCGGGTGTGGGCTGATCTCGACGAACGTCTCGTGCCCGGCGTCGGCCAGTCGCCGCAGTGCCGGCGAGAACCGCACCGGCGAGCGCAGGTTCTCCGCCCAGTAGTCGGGGTCGAGCAGTCGGTCGTTCAGCAGGTCGCCGGTGACCGTGGAGTAGACGGGTATCGCGGGTGCCATCGGCTCGATCCCCCGGAGCATGCCGCGCAGCTCGGCGGTGAGCGCGTCCATCTGCGGGCTGTGGGACGCGACGTCGACGTCGATCCACCGGCAGAACCGGTCGCGCCGCTCCAGTACCGCAACCAGATCGGCCAACACCGTGTGATCGCCCGACAGCACCGTCGATCGGTGGCTGTTGTTCGCGGCAATCGCGACCCGATCCTCCCAGCCGGCGATGAGTTGCTGCGCTTCGGCGGCCGTGACCTCGGCAACCATCATGGCCCCGCGGCCACGTACCCGGCGCAGCATCCGGGCGCGGGCACAGATCACCCGTGCGGCATCTTCCAGGCTCAACGCACCGGCGACATGTGCGGCCGCGACCTCACCCATGCTGTGCCCCACCACCGCGGCGGGTTCGACCCCCCACGATCGCCAGAGCGCAGCCAGCGCCACCTGGACGGCGAAGATCGCCGGTTGAATCACGCCGACATCGGTGAGCTCGCCGAGCTCGTTCCCGGCCAGCTCGGTGAACACGGGACGTCCCAGATGCGCGCTGATCAACCGGTCGCACTCTTGCAGGGCGCCGCGAAAGACCGGCTCCTCGTCGGCCAACCGCCGTCCCATGGCCTGCCACTGCGAGCCCTGGCCGGAGAAGACGAAAGTCACCGCCGGCGGGTGCCCAACCCGGCAGTGTCCGACCGACAGGCCGGGCCGGGACTCGCCCTGCCGGTAGGCGGCCAGCGACTCGAACATCGCGGCCTGGGAGTCGCCGACCACGCACAACCGGTAGTCGTGGTGGCCGCGGCGCGCGCCTGCCGTATAGCACAGGTCGGCCAGCGAGCTCCCGGAGAAGAGGGCCGTCTCGTACTCGCCGACCAGCGCGGCCAGCGCCTCGGGGGACCGCGCCGAGAGCGCCAGCAGCTCGGCTCGGTGCGAAGCGTCCGCGTCATCCGCGTCACCAGGGGCCGCCATGACCCGGATCTGCGGCGCCTCGGCAAGAACGACGTGAGCGTTTGTCCCGCCGAAGCCGAACGAGCTGACCCCGGCGACCGCCCGCCCGCCGTTGTCAGGCCACGGGGTAAGGGTCTGCACCACATCCAGCGGCAGGCGATCGAAGGGGATGTGCGGGTTGGGCTCGGTGAAGTTCAAACTCGGCGGGATCGTCCGATGGTGCAGCGCCAACGCCACCTTGATCAGCCCGGCCACCCCGGCCGCCGCCTCCAGGTGACCGATGTTGGTCTTGACCGAGCCGACTAGGCATCGGCTGCCCGGCGGGCGACCTTCCGCCAGCACCGCGCCCATCGCCTTGGCCTCGATCGCGTCGCCGAGCGCCGTTCCGGTGCCATGCGCCTCCACGTACGCCGCCGCGCCGGGCGAAAGACCCGCGCGTCGATAGGCGGCGGCCAACACGGCTTCCTGCGCTCGCTCGCCGGGTGCGATCAGGCCGTTGGTGCGGCCGTCGGAGTTGGTGGCGCTGCCGCGGATCACCGCGTAGACCGGGTCGTTGTCGGCGAGCGCGCGGCTGAGCGGCTTGAGGACGACGATCCCGGCGCCTTCGCCCCGCACGTACCCGTCCGCGCTGGCATCGAATGTTTTGCAGCGGCCCTCGGCAGACATCACCCTGGCCTTGGTGAAGTTGATCGCCAGCGCCGGCGACAGGATGACGTTCACGCCGCCGGCCAGCGCCAGCGTGCATTCCCCGTCCCGCAGGCTGCGGCACGCCAGGTCGACGGCGACCAACGACGACGAACAGGCTGTGTCGATGGCCATGCTCGGCCCGTGGAAGTCGAACACGTACGAGAGCCGGTTGGCGGCGATGCTCAACGCGTTCCCGGTGCCGGTGTAGGCGTCGACCAGCTGCGGCTGACCCAACCGCAGGTATCCGTAGTCGTTGGTGGCGATGCCGACGAACACCCCGGTGCGGCTGCCGGCCAGCCGGTCCGGAACCTGGCCGGCGTCTTCCAGCGCCTCCCAGGCCACCTCCAGCAGCAGCCGCTGCTGGGGGTCCATCTGCGCCGACTCGCGCGGCGAGATGCCGAAGAATCGGTAGTCGAAGCAGTCGATCCGCTCCAGGAAACCGCCGCGACGGCTGACCGCGGTGCCCGGCACCGACGGGTCCGGGTTGTAGAAGGCATCGGCGTCCCAGCGGTCCGACGGCACGTCGCCGGTGGCATCCACACCCTCGGCGAGCAGCCGCCAGAAGGCGGCCGGCCCGTCGGCACCCGGAAAGCGGCAGCCGATGCCCACGATCGCGATCGGCTCGTCGGCAACGGCCGGGTGGTCGTAGGCCGCTGCCGGCACGCGCGCCGCCGCATTGTCTCCGGCCAGATGGTCGGAGAGCATCTCGATCGTGGGGTATTCGTAGGCCAGCGTGGGCGAGAGCTCACGCCCCAGCCACGCCTCCAACGCCGTGGTCAGTCGGACCGCGTGAATGGAGTCCAGCCCGTAGAAGGCGAACGGGCGAGACGGGTCGATCTCGGCGGCCGGCAGTTCGAGTTCGAACGAGAGCTGGGCGATCAGCCAGTCCGCGATCTGCGCGGCATCGGGCTGCACTCGGGAGGCCAGTGCGACCGGCTCGGCCTTCGGCTGCGACTTCAGCGGCGCGCGCCACTGGGTGACTACCGGAAGCTCGCCGTCGAGGAACCGCTGGCGGCAGGCGCTGCGCGCGATCTTGCCGCTCGACGTGGTCGGCAGCTGCAGCGGCTCCACCAGCACCACGGCGTGGACCCGGATCTCGTGACGCTCGGTGACCGCCGTCCGGATCGCTTGGATGATGTCTGCGAGCTCAGCCGCACTGACCTGGCTGTGATTCACCTCTTGGGCGACGACGAGCTCTTCGGCTGCGTCGGGTTGTGGTGCTACCGAGAAGACCGCGCCCCGGCCGGGCATCAGCGCCGGGTGGCAGTCTTCGACGGTGAGCTCGATGTCGTTGGGGTAGTGGTTGGTGCCGCGGATGATGATGAGGTCCTTGCGGCGCCCGGTGACGAATAACTCGCCGGCGCGCAGGAAACCCAGGTCCCCGGTGCGCAGGAACGGGCCCGCACCGGCGTCGGAAGCTCCGGCGAGATAGGCCGCGAACGCCTCCTCGGAGCGCTCCGGCGCTCCCCAGTAGCCCTGCGCGACGCTCGGCCCGCCGACCCAGATCTCGCCGACCCCGTCCGGTGGGCACTCACGGCGGGTCTCCGGATCGACGATGACGACCCGCTGGCCGCCCTGCGGCCGGCCGCAGCCGACCAGCGTTGCGGCGTCGCCCTCATCGACTTCCACGACCCGGTTCTGGCCTAACGCGGCGCGGTCGATGTGCCGCACCACCGGCACCGGCGAGTCCGACCCCCCGGAGACCAGCAGCGTCGCCTCCGCCAGCCCGTACACCGGAAGAAACGCCTGCGGGGAGAACCCGGCCGGGGCGAAGGCGTCGGCGAAGCCCTGCAGGGTCGCGGTGCGCACCGGCTCGGCACCGCACAGCGCCGCCCGCCACGCGGACAGGTCGAGCGCGGCGCGCTGTTCGGGCGTGCTGAGTTCGACGCACAGGTCGTAGGCGAAGTTGGGTGCGGCGCTGATGTGGGCGCGATGCCGCGAGATCGCTTCCAGCCAGCGCATCGGAGCCTTGATGAACACGTTCGGCGGCATCAGGACGGAGGTGCCCCCGACGTAGAGCGTCTCCAGGAGACCGCCGATGAGGCCCATGTCGTGGAAGGGCGGCAGCCAGAACACGCCGGTCACGTCCATGTCGAACCCGGCATTCCACGCCTGCCGGATGGTCTCCAGGTTGTGCATCAGGTTGCCGTGCGTCAGCACGACGCCCTTGGGCGAGCTGGTGGAACCCGAGGTGTACTGCACCATCGCAGTCGTGCTCGCGTCGATGTCGGGGGCCACCCACTCCTGCCCCCCGGCCGTGTCCGCCGTGTCGGCTGGGTCCGTGACACACCACCGCAGCGGGCGCCGGCGGGCCAGCCCGTCCACCGTGGTCTTGATTCTCGCCTGTACCTCGGCGGTCGTGAGCGCGAAGTCGGGTTGCACATCGGCGATGATCGACTCGACACGCGGCACCAGGTGGTCGCGCGTCGGCGGATGCACCGGCACGGCGATCGCTCCCGCGTACAGGCACCCGAAGAAGCCGGCGATGAAGTCCAGGCCCGGTGGGCAGAGCACCAAGACACGCTCACCCGTCGCGCCCTGCCGCCGCAGGTCCGCTGCGATCTGTCGCGCACGGGCTTCCAGCTCCCGATAGCTCACCCGGCTGCTGTGTTCTTCCGCACCGTCGCGGGAGAAGCTGAACGCGATCTTGTCCCGGCGTCGTTCGGCGCGCTCCCCTAACAGGTCCACCAGGGTGTGCGGGATGGGCTGCGCTGTGGGTGTCGTGGGTGTCGCGGGTCCGGTGTCCTCGTGCTCACCATGCGCCGTACCGCCGGGCTGGTTTTCGCTGCTCATGCCTGCTCTGTCTCGCTCCCTCT
This sequence comes from Mycobacterium sp. TH-M106, assembly GCF_057473765.1. Taxonomy (NCBI): domain Bacteria; kingdom Bacillati; phylum Actinomycetota; class Actinomycetes; order Mycobacteriales; family Mycobacteriaceae; genus Mycobacterium; species Mycobacterium sp. TH-M106. The sequence continues at coordinate 18,886 of NZ_JBYCLE010000061.1, forward strand.
CGCGTAAAACGCTAACAGCAATCGGTTTGAGAATGCGTCGTCGGAGTGGATCGCCGCCTGCCTCGCTGTCACGATTATTAAGGGTACATTAAGAGCGGTAGTGCGTACGTCGGCCCAGGTCATGACGCCCACCCTCGGCGCAACCACCCGGACTGACGATGCCGCCCAGCCGGGACAACAACGCGGTCTGATGAGGTCTTCCCGCACCACCCGGGACCAACGACGATCACCAGCGACCGGGTCCGGATCTTCGGACCCAGACCGTCGGCGGCGAGGGCCGGCGCACCGCCGTCGGAGTGCTCGACGATGAGATCAGTGATAGCTGGTCAATCATGACAACCTTTTACTCTGGTTCGGAGATCGTTACTCTACTTATATACACGATGGCGTACTTTCCGCGCCAATCCGTGTCATGGGGTGAACGCGAGAAGGGCGACTCAGGGCGAGAAGAGTGGGAAGGGTAGGGAGGGTAGGGAGGGTAGGCTTGCGCCCCCGTATCGCTACCCCTCCAGCTTGTAGCCCAGGCCGCGCACCGTGAGCAAGTGCACCGGATTGGCCGGGTCGCCTTCGATCTTCGACCGCAGCCGTTTGACGTGCACGTCGAGCGTCTTGGTGTCGCCGACGTAGTCCGCCCCCCACACCCGGTCGATCAGTTGCCCACGCGTCAGCACCCGGCCGGTGTTGCGCATCAGGTACTCAAGCAACTCGAACTCCTTGAGCGGCAAGGTAATCGGCTCGCCGTTGACCATGACCACGTGCCGCTCGACATCCATTCGCACCGGGCCGGATTCCAGCACACCGTCGGCGGCGCCGGACTCGTCGTCGTCGCCGCCGCGGCGCAGCACCGCGCGGATTCGAGCGATCAGCTCCCGTGCCGAATATGGCTTGGTCACGTAGTCGTCGGCGCCCAGTTCCAGCCCGACGACCTTGTCGATCTCGCTGTCGCGAGCGGTGACCATGATCACCGGCACGCTGGAGCGGGCACGCAGCTGTCTGCACACGTCGGTGCCGGACATGCCCGGCAGCATCAGGTCGAGCAGCACGATGTCGGCGCCGGCCCGGTCGAACTCGGCCAACGCCGCCGGCCCGTCAGTCACCACGGTGGCCTCGAAGCCCTCCTTACGGAGCAGGAAGGCCAGGGGATCGGCCAGCGATTCCTCGTCCTCCACGATCAACACGCTGGTCATCGGCACCACTCCTCTTCATCGCTTCGTCCCCCGCAAGCGGGAGGTGCCCCCTCCTCATCGCTTCGTCCCCCGCAAGCGGGAGGTGCCCCCACTGCATCGTCGTCGGCGCGGGTCATCACTGTGCCTCTTCTTCTTGTTGTGAACCCGCATCCACATCGTCGTTCCGGTAGGCGGGGATGGACAGGGTGAACGTCGACCCGGTACCCGGCTGGCTCCACAGCGTGATGCTGCCGTTGTGGTTGGCCGCGACGTGCTTGACGATCGCCAACCCCAAGCCGGTGCCCCCGGTAGCTCGCGACCGCGCCTTGTCGCTTCGAAAGAACCGCTCGAAGACCCGCTCCTGGTCCTTGGGCACGATACCGATGCCCCGGTCGGTAACCGCGATTTCGACGACGGTGTCACGCTGGCGACGGCTGATCGACACCGGCGACCCGGGCGGGGAGTAGGCGATCGCGTTGGAGACGAGGTTGGCCAGCGCGGTGATTAACAGAGCCTCGTCGCCGAGTACCCGGAATCCGGTCGGCGCGTCGGTGCTCACCGCGATCCGGGCGTTGTCGGCGGCCACCTTGTGGCGTGAAATCGCCTCGGACACCACGGTGTCGACATCGACGACGCACAGATCAGGCAGCGGCTCGGCACCCTGCAACCGCGACAGCTCGATCAGTTCGCCAACCATATTGGCCAGCCGGTTGGCCTCCACCAGCACTCTCTCACCGAATCGGCGCACGGTCTCAGGGTCATCGACCGACGCCAACAGCGCCTCGGCCAACACGCCCATCGCGCCGACCGGGGTTTTGAGCTCGTGGCTGACGTTGGCCACGAAGTCGCGTCTGGTCGCCTCCATCCGGACGTGCTCGGACTGATCTTCCACGAACACCACCGCGAACCGGCGGTCCTCCTCGGACAGCAACCGGGCCTGCCCGCGCACCAACAGCCCGGACCGACCGGGTTCGGCGTGCTGGCCCGGCGACAGGTCGAACTCGACGTCCGCCGCGCTGGTCAGAGTTTGTTGCGCCGCCGCCCAGGCCCGGTCATCGAGCAGCCGGTCATGCACCAAGCCCAGCTCCCTGGCCCGCTCGTTGCGATAGACCACGTCGCGGTGAGTGTCGACGACGGCGGCGCCCAGCGGCGCCAAGGCGATGATCCGCTGCAACATCTGCGCGACGGTGATTCCGTCCCGCTCGGCGGCCTCCCGCCGCCGACGCTCGGTGAGCAGGTGCGCCAGCCAGATGCCGACCGCCGTACCCGCCGCCAGCGCCAGCAGCACCCATGCCCCGGCGAGCACCGACGTCACCACCACAGACACGCCAAAATCGTACGCACCCCAGCAACGTCATATCAGCAGCGTGCAACTGAACACGGCCGTGTTGTCGGTACCAACCCTGCTGTTCGGCCAGCGTTCACGAGTTGTTCGCCCGGGGTGAGCTCGCCGGTGCCCGGGTTCGCCGGTGCCCGGGTTCGCCGCTGCCCGGGTTCGCCGCTGCCCGGGTTCGCCGCTGCCGGGGTTCGCCGCTGCCGGGGTTCGCCGAACGTGAAACTGTCGCGAGAATCCGCGTCGTTTTTCGCAATGGCTTCACGCTCGGCGCAATGGCCGCGTCACGGCGGCGAAACGGCCGTCCTATCGGAGACCCTGACTTGCCACCGCGGCAGCACCGGCGGCTGCCGCTTCCGGGTCGAGGTAGCTGCCGCCCGCCACCCGGGGCCGCAGGTCGGCGTCCAGGTCGTAGCGCAGCGGCACGCCGGTGGGAATGTTGAGCCTGACAATGTCGGCGTCGGACATGGCGTCCAGATACTTCACCAGCGCGCGCAGCGAGTTGCCGTGTGCGACGATCAGCACGGCCCGTCCCGACCGCAGGTCGGGCACGACCACGTCGGTGAAGTACGGCAGGAACCGGGCCACCACGTCGGCCAGACATTCGGTCAGCGGCCCGCCGCCGATGTCGGCGTAGCGCGGGTCGCCGTCCTGACTGAACCGGCTGCCGCGCTCGATCGGTGGCGGCGGGGTATCGTAACTGCGCCGCCAGGCCATGAACTGCTCCTCGCCGTAACGAGACTTGGTCTGTGCCTTATCTAAACCCTGCAGCGCGCCATAATGGCGTTCGTTCAGTCGCCAGCTGCGCCGCACCGGAATCCAGTGCCGGTCGGCGATATCCAGCGCCAGGTTCGCGCTGGTGATCGCCCGCCGCAATAGCGAGGTGTGGACCACATCGGGAAGCAGGTCGTGCTCGACCAGCAGCCGGCCGCTGTGGATCGCCTCGGCGCGGCCCTTGTCGGTCAGATCGACGTCCACCCAGCCGGTGAACTGATTGCTCGCATTCCACTCGCTCTCGCCGTGGCGAAGCAACACCAGAGTGGCAGTGTCTCCCATGCGGCAAGTCTGTCACGCCCGGCGCTGGTTACCCGCCTCCCCCTCGTCGTCTTCGCCGATCAGATGCTCGAACGCCCGCAGGTTCTTCAGCGACGCACCGCGGGAGACCCGCCACTGCCATTCCTTCTGGATCGAGGACCGAAAACCCAACTCCAGCAGCGTGTTGAAGTCGGAATCCACCGCTTCGAGCACCTGTCCCAGCACCCGGTCGATCTCCTCCGCGGTGACCGAGGCCAACGACATCCGGCCGACCAGATAGATGTCGCCGACGTTGTCCAGTGTGTAGGCGACACCGTAGAGCCGGCGGTTACGCCTCAGCAGGAACCGGTAGACGCCCTCATGGTTCTCGTCGGGTCTGCGGCAGACGAACGCTTCTGCGCGCACCGAGTGCTCGCCGATGGTCAAAATGGTGTTGGTGATGAGTTTGCGTTCGCCGGGCAGTTCAACGATCAGACCTGGTAAACCGCCGTGCGCACCGGCGTGCCGTGAATAGGTCAGCGCGGCCGCGTCGAGCGCGTCTTCGATAACTCGCTGCACCGCGGCGGCGGTCGCGCTCACACCCGCACCCCGAGCCGCGCCGCCCGGGAACGGGCTCGGCGCGCTGATCCGATCGGATGAAGCCGACGCCGCGCGGCCGAGAAGCCGGCGACTGCGCTAGCGTAGCTGGCCAGCTGGGCGTCAACGGTGCGCTCCCAAGAGAACCTTGCCGCGTGCCTGATCGCCGCGGTGCGCATCGCCTGCCCGCGGGGCCCGGCACCCAGCCGCAGCAGGCCCGCGATGGCTTCAGCCCACTTCCCGACGTCATGGCCGGAGACCAGGGCGCCGCTGACCCCGTCGGCCACCGCGACAGGCAGCCCGCCGACCGCCGCAGCCACCACCGGCGTTCCGCACGCCTGCGCCTCCACTGCCACCAGGCCGAACGACTCGGAATAGCTCGGTACGGCCACCAGATCCGCAGCGCGGAACACGGTGGCCAGGTGCTCGCGGGACTGCGGCGGCAGAAACGTCACCCGGGCGGTGATCCCCAGTTCGTCGGCGAGTGAAACCAATCCGTCCGGGGCGGCCAGCCCGCTGCTGCCCGACGGCCCGCCGGCCACCACAATCCGTACTCCGGGCAGTTTCGCGGCGGCTCGCAGCAGGATGTCGGGTGCCTTCAGCGGCTGGATCCGGCCGACGAACGCCACCACCTGCTCATCGGAGCGCAGCCCCAGCTGTGTGCGGGCAAGCTGCCGGTCGCCGGGACTGAACACGTCCAGGTCGACGCCGGGATGTGCGACGTCGATCCGTGCCGGATCGGCTTGATGCAGCGAAACTAGCTGACGTACTTCATAGTCGGTGTTGACGATGAGTCGATCCGCCTCGTCGACGACCTGTTGCTCACCGACCGTGCGCAGCGGCGGCTCGGGGGTGTCACCATCGGCGAGCGCGGCGTTCTTGACCGCGGCCAGGGTGTGCGCGGTATGCACCAGCGGCACCGCCCAGCGGTCGGCGGCCAGCCAGCCAACCTGGCCCGAGAGCCAGTAGTGCGAGTGCACAACGTCGTAATAGCCGGGTTCGTGGGCGGCCTCGGCCCGCAGCACCCCGGCGGCGAAGGCGCACAACTGGGTGGGCAGGTCGTATTTGTTCAGCCCTTCGAACGGGCCGGCCACCACATTGCGGACCAACACACCGGGCGCGACCTGCACCGTCGGCGGATCGGCCGACGACGTCGCGCGGGTGAAGATCTCCACATCCACGCCGCGACGGGCCAGATGCAGCGCACTTTGCAGCACGTAGACGTTCATCCCGCCGGCATCTCCGGTACCGGGCTGGGCCAGCGGCGAGGTGTGCACCGAGAGCACCGCCACCCGACGCAGCTCACCCGCTGGAGAAAAAACCAGATTCACCCCACTGGACACACTGGGCCTGTCGCGATGCCGCACACCGCCATCTTTGCAGCACCGGTCCTGCTGTCCCATGCTGCCCGGGCGCCGCAGCGCCACCATGCGCCAGGCCGACGCAACCCGCGGCACAATGCAGCAGGTTCTACAGTTGGATCGATGACGGCACCTCAGGCGCAGCAGCGCGTCGCGGTAGTCACCGGAGCCAGTTCGGGAATCGGCGAAGCAACCGCGAGAATACTTGCTGCACAAGGCTTTCACGTTGTCACAGTGGCGCGGCGCGCGGAGCGGGTGACGGCGCTGGCCGAGGAGCTCGGCGGTACGGCCGTCGTCGCCGACGTCACAGACGCCGATGCGGTCGCCGCGGTGGCGACGGCGTGTGACCGCATCGGCGGTTCGGTCACACTGCTGGTCAACAACGCCGGCGGCGCCAAAGGCCTAGAGCCGGTGGCCGACGCTGACCTGCAGCATTGGCGCTGGATGTGGGAGACCAACGTGCTCGGCACACTGCAGGTCACCCGGGCGCTGCTGCCCAGGCTGACCGCCTCCGGCGACGGCCTGATCGTCACGATCACCTCGGTGGCGGCATTCGAGGTCTACGACGGCGGATCCGGCTACACCTCGGCCAAGCACGCGCAGAGTGCCCTGCACCGCACCCTGCGCGGTGAGCTGCTGGGCAAGCCGGTGCGCCTCACCGAGATCGTCCCCGGCATGGTGGAGACGGAGTTCTCCCTGGTGCGATTCGACGGTGACCAGGCACGCGCAGATGCTGTGTACCAGGGACTGACCCCGCTGACGGCGACCGATATCGCCGAGGTGATCGGTTTTGTCGCGTCTCGTCCACCGCACGTCAACCTGGACCAGATCGTCATCCGGCCACGCGATCAAGCCAGCGCTACCCGCCGGGTGACCCGCTAGCGGTGGTGGTCGGGGTGCCCGACAGCGTGGGCGCGTCGCTGGGGGTGATCGGTGCGGTGCTGGGAGTCAGGGCGAGCGGCTTGACGGCAGGCGGCGGCAGAGCCGACATGGACACCCAGGTGTCCCAGTCCACTGCCCAGTCCCAGATGTCGCCGTCGGCGTAGGACAGCTGGATCGGGCTGCCGGTCACCTCGACCGGATCGCCGTAGATCGCGCTGGCGTAGTACTGCTCGGCGTCGCTCGTCGACAGGTTGACACAGCCGTTGGTGACGTTGGTGTTTCCCTGCGCGCCGGAGCTGGCCGGGTTGGCGTGGATGAACTCGCCGTTGTTGGAGATGCGGACCGCCCAGCGCTCGTGAATGTGGCTGTAACCCGCTGCGGGGTTGGACATGTAGAAATCGGAGTACTTCTCGCTGACCACATGGACACCGTTGCGGGTAATGTTGCGCGGCTTGTCGGCCTGACCGTAGCTGCACGGGAAGTCCATGATCACGCCTTGGTCGCGGATCACTTGGATGCGGTGCGAGGAGACTTCGGCCCTGACCAGCTGGCGCCGGCCGATCGCGAAGTTCAACGACATGTCCTGCGCGCCGTAGGCGCCGTCGCCGAACGGCAACCCGTACAGCTTGGCGAAGACGTTGACCGTGGTGCCCGCCGGATAGTACTCACGGGTGCGCCAGTGCACCCGGGCGCCCTGAGCCTCGTCGGGCAGCCAGGCCCAGCTGCCCTCTACCGGCGGATCGGTGGTGACGGTCAGTGCCCGCTCGACGGCCGCCTTGTCGGCGATCGGTGCGTCGAATTGGATGATGATCGGTGCCGCAACACCCACGGTCTGCCCGTCGGCCAGCTGGAAACCACCGTCGACGATCACGGTCGGCGTCACCGTGGTGAGTTTCCCGGCCACCGGGACGGCCCCGCCGTCGTGGCCGACCACCGAACCGCTCCAGGTGTAGACCGCGTCATAACCCAGCGGCTCGGTGACGGTGTAGGCCGTGCGGTCCCGGTTGAAAACGCCGGCCACCACCTTGCCGGCAGGGCTGGTCAGTGCCACCCGCTGGAACCACCCGTCGCGAACCTCGACGCCGACCGGCGCGGTGGGCAACACGTCGGCCGCCGCGTCAGCGGGTTCGAAGGTCAGGCTCGGCGCCGGCGGCGGTGTGCTCTCAGCTCGTTTGCCCGGACCGCCGACGCAAGCGGCCAGCGCGGGAGTGAACACCCCCGCCGCCAGCGCCGCCAAGGCACGGCGCCGGGTCATCGTCGGCGGATCTTCCGCGCAGCTCAAACGCGACTCCTTTGCGTCTCCTTTGCGTCGCTACGCTCTGCGTCGTCAGCGCAGCTCACGGCACGCAGATTACCGGGGACAGCGCATGCACCGCGAAAACCACAGCTACAGCGTGCAACCGACCAGCGCCGGCTCGGGTTTCAAGGTGATGCCGAACACGTCGTGGACTCCGTCGCGCACGGTCCGTGCCAGCGCCAGCACGTCGGCAGCGGTCGCCCCGCCGCGGTTGGTCAGCGCGAGCGCATGCTTGGTGGACAGCCGGCACGTGGCAGCGTCATCGCCGGGATAGCCTTTGGAAAAACCGGCCCGCTCGACCAGCCAGGCGGCGGCCAGCTTCACTCCGCCTGGTACTCCCCAGTGCGGTACGGGCTCTTCTGCCCGGTCCGCCAACCGGTAGTAGACATCCTCTGCCACCACCGGGTTGGTGAAGAACGACCCGACACTCCAGGTGTCGTGGTCGCCTGCGTCAGACACCATGCCCTTGGCCGCACGCAGCGCCAGCACCGCGGTGCGAACCGCTGCCGGTTCGACGCGGTCGCCGTCGGCCGCACCCAGCGCGGCAGTCAGCTCGCGGTAGCGCAGCGGTGCGCTGCGACCCGACGGGTCCAGTGCGAACTCCACCTTCAGCACCACGGCGGCCGACGTACCAGCGGAGTGCTTCAGCATGCTGGTGCGGTAGCCGAAGCCCAGGTCGGAGGCCGGCGTCCAACGCACCGCACCGCTGCGCCGGTCCAGCAGCAGCACCCGTGTGAGGGTGTGGGCCACCTCCGCGCCGTAGGCGCCGACGTTCTGTACCGGGGTGGCACCCGCCGAACCCGGAATCCCGGACAGGCATTCCAGCCCGCCCAGACCGGCGGCGATCGAGGTGGCGACCACGTCGTCCCAGACCGCTCCGGCTTCTGCCCGCAGGATCGGGCCGTCGATGTCGATGGCGTCGTTGGCCAGCCGCACCACGGTCAAGCCGGCCAGGTCGTCGGCGATCACCACGTTCGAGCCGCCAGCCAGCACCAGCAGCGGCGCGCAGCGCTCACGATCCAGCCGGTGCAGCGCCGCGATGACCTGCTCGGTGCTGGTGCAGCTGATGACCCGCTGCGCGACCGGGCCGACGCGCAGCGTGGTCAGCGACGCCAGCGGCACCGCCTCGGCGACATGCGCACCGGCGAAGAGCGAACCAGCCACGGCCGGTAACGGTAGCCTGACCAGCTGTGCCGCGTACATTCGAGCTGTCCGCGCAGTACCAGGTCGGGGTCGAACGGGTCTATGCCGCTTTCGCCGACGAGCGGTACTGGCTGGCGCGGCTGGCCGACTCCGGCGCGGACACCGCGAGACTGGACTCGATGACGGTGGTCAGCGACGGCGGCGCCGACGGAATCGAGGTCGTCACCACCCAGGGCATCCGCCGGGACCGATTGCCGGCGCTGGCCGCCCAGTTTCACCCCGGCGACCTGGAGGTGGTGCGCGCCGAGAGGTGGAGCCCGGTCCGCGAAGGAAAGGCCCGCGCCGAGGTCACCGGCAAGATCGTGGGCGCACCGGCACAGCTGTCCGGCGCCGCTGTGCTGGAGCCGGCCGGCTTCGGCTCAACGGGCTCCACGCTGCGTTTCACCGCGCGGGTGCAGGTCGACATCCCGTTGGTGGGCGGCAAAATCGAGAGCTTCATCGGCACCCAGCTGGCCGAGCTCGTGACGGCCGAACAGCGGTTCACCTCGATCTGGGTCGCCGAGCAGAGGCACAGACCAGGCCCACCTTAGGCTGTAGGCATGCGGGTTGCCCTGGCGCAGATCCTCAGCGGCACCGATCCGTCGGCCAACCTCAAGCTGGTAGCCGACTACACGCAGCGGGCCGCCGACGGCGGGGCGGCGCTGGTGGTGTTTCCGGAGGCGACCATGTGCCGGTTCGGGGTGCCGCTGGTGCCGATCGCTGAGCCCCTCGACGGACCGTGGGCCGACGGTGTGCGCGACGTTGCGGCGCGCGCCGGGATCACCGTGATCGCCGGGATGTTCACGCCGGCCGGTGACGGCCGGGTCGCCAACACCCTGCTTGCCGCCGGCGTCGGCACGGCTGCCGGAACCGCTCACTACGACAAGATCCACCTCTACGACGCGTTCGGCTTCACCGAGTCCCGCACCGTCGCGCCCGGGCGCGAGGCGGTAGTGATCACCGTCGACGACGTCGGGGTGGGCTTGACCATCTGCTACGACATCAGGTTCCCGGCACTGTATGCCGAGCTGGCCGACCGGGGCGCGCAACTGATCGCGGTGTGCGCGTCGTGGGGCTCCGGCCCCGGCAAACTGCGACAGTGGGAGCTGCTCGCCTGTGCCCGCGCGCTGGATTCGACCAGCTATATCGCCGCCGTCGGGCAGGCCCAACCCGGTCCGCGTGTCGACTCCCGAACAAGCGCGCCGACCGGAGTGGGTCACAGCCTGGTCGCCTCACCGTTGGGTGAGGTGGTCGCATCGGCGGGTGCGCAGCCGCAGCTGCTGATCGTCGATATCGAACTCGACGCCGTCACCGCCGCCCGGAAAACACTCGCCGTGCTGAGCAACCGTGCCCAGTTCGATAGGGCAGAATCACGCGGATGACGAACCCGCCCGGACCTCCGCAGCATGGGAACCGCTCCGCCCGGTTGTGGCGTGATCCGCTGGCGCTGACGCTGATCGTCATCACGGTGGTGGCGCTGACGTTAGCCGGCCTGATCGGCGCCGAGTTGTATGCCCGCCACATAGCCGACGGCAAGGTGGCCAGTGCGACCGAGTGCGTGGTCCACGACAAGGCCAGCGTGTCGTTCGGGGTATCACCGCCGTTCCTGTGGCAACACATCACCGGCGATTACACCAACATCTCTATCGAGACCGCCGGTAACCAGATCATGCAAGCCAAAAAAATGCAGGCCGATCTGAACATCTTCGACGTGCGGCTGCACGACAACGGCAACTCCGCGGGCACCATCGGCACCCTGGACGCCACCCTCACCTGGCCGTCCGAAGGCATTAAGGAGACCATCCAGGATATGGTTCCGCTGCTGGGCAAGCTGGTCTCCGGCGTGACCACCAACCCCGGCGACGGCACCGTCGAACTCCAGGGTGCGTTCGGGTTGGCCGGCGTGACCGTCAAACCGCGCGTGGTCAACGGCGCACTGTCGTTGCAGGTGGAAAGCCTGACCGGGCTGGGCAGCGTGACGCTGCCCAGGGAGACGGTGCAACCGGCGTTGGACACTTTCGCTGAACAACTGACCCGGACATACCCGCTGGGCCTGCGGGCCGAGAGCGTCCAAGTCACCGACACCGGAGTGGCGGCCCACTTCTCCAGCCGCAACGCCGCCATCCCGTCGCACGACGACAACCCCTGCTTCGCGCACCTGTGACCATCTGAGCCTGCCTGTGAGCCTGCCAGCGCCGGTGTTAACGGTTAACCGAGTTCGTCGAGCACCGCGCGCGTCGCCGACAGTCCCAGCCGGGTGGCACCGGCGTCGAGCATCGCGATCGCGTCAGCGGCGGTGCGGATGCCGCCGCTGGCCTTGACCCCCACCCGTTGGCCGACCGCGGCGCGAATCAGCCTGACCGCTCGCACCGACGCCCCACCGGCCGGGTGAAATCCGGTTGAGGTTTTGACGAAGTCGGCCCCGGCCTCCTCCGCGACGCGGCAGACACCGGCCAGAACGTGGTCATCAGCCAAGCTCAGCAGCACCGCCGACTCCACGATCACTTTCAGCACCGCGCTCGGCACGGCGGACCGAACCGCCGCGATGTCGGTTCGCACCGCGGCGAAGTCGGCGGCCAGCGCGGCGCCGACATCGATCACCATGTCGATCTCGCCCGCGCCCGCCTGCACCGCCAGCGCCGCCTCCTGCGCCTTCACCGCGGACAGATGCTTGCCGGACGGAAAACCCGCCACGGCTGCGACAACGATCGGCGCGGTGGTGGGGTTGGTGGGGTTGGTGGGGTTGGCGCGGACCGCGATCGGCACCATCGACGGCGACACGCACACCGCGGCGACGCCGAGCTCGGTGGCCTCATCCACCAGGGCGACCACGTCGGCGGCGGTGGCCTCGGGTTTGAGCAGGGTGTGGTCGACCACGCGGGCCAGCTGATCACGGGTGAGTCGGGGTGTGATTCGGCGCCGCCGGGATGACAACCCGAAGCGGTCATCGTCGCTCAGTGCGACTTACCTTGAATTTCAAGGAGTTTGGGACGTACATCGACCAGGTAGACGCCCGCCGCGCTGAAACCGATCGCCCACCCCCACGAGTAGACGAACAACGTCAGCAGCAGCGCTCCGCCGAGAATCATCAACCACAGCGGCTTGGTCAGCTTGTTCGCCGCGGTGTAGGCGTCGGTTCGCTGCATCGCCGCGTGCACGAACGCGTAGACCGTCGTCACCACCGCGACGATCAGCAAAACGGTAAGGACGGTATCCACCAGGCCCACAGCCATCACGGCTGCAAGACTAGGCGGATACCGTCCCGAACGTCGACTCGACCCCTATTTCTGGGTGACCTTCTTCTTGGCCGGGGCCTTCTTGGCGGGCGTCTTGGCCGGGGCCTTCTTGGCCGGGGCTTTCTTGGCGGGGGCTTTCTTGGCCGGCGCCTTCTTGGCCGCGTTCTTCTTGGGCAGCTCGATGCCGACCAGCTTGGCGGCGCGCTCACCGACCGCACGGGTCTGCGATGCGACGTTGCCCAGCGCTTCCTGGGTCAGCTCAACAGCCTGGTCGACGTACTCCTCGGCGCGCGCCGAGGCGTCCTCGAATCCCGACTGGCTGCGCAGCCGCTCCAGCGCGGCCTCGCCGCGCTCCACCAGCTCGTGGTACCGGCTGGTTGCTGCCTCGACGTAGCCTTCGGCGGCTTTGCGCAGCTCCTCGGAGGTGAACCTTTCCCGCAGTTCGGCGAACTGCTCAGGCAGGTCCTCCTGCAGCCTGGCCAGCCGGGCGCGGCGCTCTTCGAACCGGCTGCCGGCGTCGCCTCGAGCTTCCCCGGCGCGCTCCCGCATGGTGGTGACCAGATCGGTCACGGTGGCCAGGGCCAGATCGGCCGCGCCGAGCGCGGCGAGTAACGGGGCCCGCAGGTCGTCAGTGGTCGGGTTGTCGGCCATGATGTTTCCTTTCGTTGATGGATTTCGTTCTGCCGTGGTTTTCCGGTGAGATCCGGGCAGGTTCAAGCAGGTTCAAACAGTTTTCAGACAGCATTCAGACAGCATTCAGACAGCAGTGGTCTCCTCACCGGCAGCTCCGTTCTGGTGGACGAACGAGGTGTAGATGTCGAGCAGAACCTGCTTCTGCCGCTCGGTGATCGCCATATCGGCAATGACGGCGTCGCGCACCTTGCTCTTGTCGCTGGGCTCGAGGATTCCGGCCCGAACGTAGAGCACTTCGGCGGAGACCCGCAGCGCCTTGGCGATCTGGTTGAGCACGTCAGCAGACGGCTTGCGCAATCCGCGCTCGATCTGGCTGAGATACGGATTGCTGACACCGGCCTTGTCGGCCAGTTGCCGCACCGACACCTGCGCGGCTTCACGCTGCGCTCGGATGAAACTGCCGATATCCGATGCAGCGGTGGACACCACGGCGGCAAGCTTGTCGTCCTGCGACACGCGCACCTCCTTATCCCTCGTCGAATGGCCGGTACCGGCGAGCACCACCATACGGCCTACTGCTAACTTTTGCAAGCGCCAGTTAGCGCTGGTCAGAGCAGCAGCTGCGCTATCGCGTAGATGACCAGCCCGGCCAGCGCGCCCACGACGGTGCCGTTGATCCGGATGAACTGCAGGTCACGGCCGACGTGCAGTTCGATCCGCCGGCTGGCCTCGGCGGCGTCCCAGCGCTCGATGGTCTCGGTGATGATCGCGGTGATCTCCACCCCGTACTGCGCAACCAGGCGCTGCGCGGCCCGTACCACCCAGTTGTCCACCTTGTCGCGCAGTTCGGCGTCGTCACGCAGCGATTCACCGACCTGCACGGTCGCGGCGGCGATGCGGGTGCGCAGCGCCCCCGACGGTTCTGCTGCCCCCTCCGGACCCTCGAGCACCAGCCGTTTGAGGGTCGCCCACGCCGCCGCGGCTGCTGCGGTGATCTCCTCGCGGGCCATCAACTGCTCCTTGACCGCATCCGCCCGTGCGATCGTCGCGGCATCGTGCTGCAAGTCGTCGGCGAACTCGAAAAGGAAACGGGTCGCGCTGCGGCGCAGCTCGTGGTCTGGATTGCGGCGCACCTTGTCGGTGAAGTCCATCAGCTCGCGGTGAATCCGATCGCCGACGAGATGGTCGATGAACCGGGGTGACCAGCTCGGCGAGTCACGTTCGACCACCCGCTGGATCACCTCGCCGGCGTTCAGCGACCACCGAAACGCCCGGTCGGCCAGCAGTTGGATCAGCGCCTCCTGGCGGTTCTCGGCCAGCAGGGTGGCCAGGATCTTACCGGCCGGCGGACCCCAGCTCGGTTCGGCGAGCCGCCGCACGATCATCCGGTCGATCACATACTCGACTTCCTCGTCGCGCAGCAGCGCCACGAACACCCGCAGCACGGTGGCCGCCTCGGCGGCCACCCGCCGGGCATGTGCGGGCTCCGACAGCCACTTGCCCAGCCGGCCAGTCACCTGGGCGTCCCGTAGCTTGGCCTCGACCACCTCCTGCGACAGGAAGTTCTCCCGTACGAACGTGCCCAGGCCCGCGCCGAGCTGATCCTTTTTGCGCTCGATGATCGCGGTGTGCGGGATAGGTATGCCCAGGGGATGCTTGAACAGCGCGGTGACGGCGAACCAGTCTGCCAGCGCGCCGACCATACCGGCTTCCGCGGCGGCACCGAGATAACCCAGCCATATCGGCGCCATGCCGGTCATGCTGTGGCCCTGTGCCCACCTGCACGCGAGGAACACCACGGTGGCGCCGAGCAGGAAGCTCAGCGCCACCACCTTCATCCGCCGCAACGCCACCAGTCGCTGGGCGTCCGCCACCGGGTCTGCGCCGGCGAACGATTCCGCCAGCGAAACCGATGACGCCGCGTCAGCTGCTCGATGAACGCGGTGTAGCACCACACCATCATCCGCTATGCGGGCAACGAGTTACTGTTACCGGCCCACCGGCAAAACCCGGTTGCAACGTAGTATCGATGGGTCTAGTGAATGGGAATCCGCGATAGTGGCAGAACAGATGCCGGCGCCGACTGTGAAAGCCGACGGACGCAAGCGACGCTGGCACCAGCACAAGGTGGAGCGCCGCAACCAGCTGATCGACGGGACGATCGAAGCGATCCGACGACGCGGTCGCTATGTGAGCATGGACGAGATCGCCGGCGAAATCGGCGTCGCCAAGACCGTGCTGTACCGCTACTTCGTCGACAAGAACGACCTGACCACCGCGGTGATGATGCGATTTTCGCAGATCACGCTGATTCCCAACATGGCGGCCGCGCTCTCGTCGAACCTGGACGGTTTCGACCTGACCCGCGAGATCATCCGGGTGTACGTGGAGACCGTGGCGGCCGAACCCGAGCCGTACCGGTTCGTGATGGCCAACAGCTCGGCCAGCAAGAGCAAGGTGATCGCCGACTCCGAGCGGATCATCGCCCGCATGCTCGCGGTGATGC
>NZ_JBYCLE010000062.1:0-2991 GCF_057473765.1 Mycobacterium sp. TH-M106
GGCACGCTGCCCAGGTAGCGGCCGGTCGGGGTGGCGGTGGGAGGGCGTGCCACGAACACCAATGACGACAGCGCCGGAGTCAGGTCCGGATCGCGCAGTCGAGCGAGTGCCTCGGCGACCGACGTATCGGGGGTCAGCACAACCGGATTGGACGTCATCAGCCCGCCTGCGGTGTCCGGGGAGTGCTTCAGCAGGCGCCTTACCGGATCGGATTCATCGGGATCCATCCGGGCGAGCAACGCTTCGGCCTCGCCGGGGCTCATCGCACCGAGCAGGTCGGCGGCGTCGTCGGGATCCATTTCCTCTAAGACGTCGGCGGCGCGTTCGGTACCCAGGTGGCCGAGCACGGTGGCCTGGCGCTCCACCGGTAGCTCCTGCAGGATGTCGGCGAGCCGGGCGTTGTCCAGTGCGTTGACCACCTCGTAGCGGCGCTTGGGTGGTAGCTCACGGATGGCGTCGGCGACTTCGATCGGCCGCCACCCTTCGAATTGCTGGAGCAGTTGAGCGACCCCCTGATCCGGCATGGCGAGCGCCGATGGCGTCAGGCCCTGCACGTTGTGCCAGTCCACGACGTACACACCGGAGCGTCGGCCCAGCCGCCGCGGTTGTCGGACCGCGACGCGGGTCACGATCCAATCGCGGGTACGGGTCTGTTCGATGCCCAAGTCGGTGACCGCCACATCGGTGTCGGCCAACTCCGGCAGTTCGGGATCGCTGACCCGCACTTTGGTGTCGAGAACCTGCCCCAGCACCAGCACTTCGCCGGGGCGCTGGCTGAACCGGCGCAGTGACACGTTGCCGGTGTTGAGCGCTACCGCCTGGGGTTCGATTTCCGAGACCCGCAGAATCGGAATGAAAATCCTTCTACGAGAGGGCAATTCGACGACAAGGCCGAGAACCCGCGGTTGCTGGCGGACGATGCCGATGCTGATCACGACATCGCGGACCCGCCCGATGGATTCCCCAACCGGGCCGAGCACCAGCAGCCGGGCCAGCCGTGCCGCGTACACCCGGTTGATCGACGCCATGGTTGAAAGGGTAGGCAACTGGTGCAACTCGGGTGTGGTTGAGTGCAATCTGGCGCCAGCCGCAGGATGGCACTGGTGGTCGCGGCCAAGGGACGAGCAGCCGGGATGCGGCGTGGGGCCTCGCCGTTCGTCCCGCCAAACGGTTGACCGTCAACTCGCGGCGAGAGCCATCAGGCTGAACACCCAGATCAGCAGCAGGGCACCGCCGGTGATAACCCCGGCCAGCGCGAGACCGTAGCCGTTCTGGCCCGTCTGCCTGGTCTGCTGCATGGCCATGAATCCGAGGATTACCCCCACGATCGCCGTGATACCGCAGAAGAGCCCGAGCAGCGAGCAGACCAGTGACCCGATCGCCATCCCGTTAGTGCCGGGCGGCGCGGGCCGGTAGGGCGGGTAGCCGCCTTGGTAGCTCGGGCCGCCAGGGTAAGCCGGCTGTGCGGTCTCAGCGCCCGGATACGGAGGGGGGCCGCCCGGGTACGGCTGAGATGACAGGGGCGGCTGCGGGGGCGGTGGGTAACCTGAGGGAGGCGGCGGGAAGTCAGGCGGATATTCCGGATAGTCCACCGGCCAATAGGGGCTGTCCGACGGCTTCGGTGGCTGCTCCGGGGGTTGAAATGGCTGGTCAGGGTTGGTCATGCTCGCTCCCACTGTGCACCCGAAGTCCGTCCCGCCCGAGTCGCCTCGACACCTCGTCACTGTGGGGTTCGATGCGAGATCCACGCGTTTCCTCGCCGGTGTCGCCGAGCACTGCCATGCTAGTCAACCTATCGTAGGCACCAAGGCACGGCCTCGCACGTTGAACAGTCGATGGTGCGCGACGAGGGAGAGCATCGATGACCGGTCCGTTTCAGCCCGGACAGACCCCCGGTCCGCCGGGCACCCCGCGGCGCCGTGATCCGGTGCGGTTGCCCACTCCGCCCAAGGGCTGGCCGATCGGCTCGTACCCCACCTACGCCGAGGCTCAGCGTGCCGTGGACTACCTGTCTGATCAGGAGTTCCCGGTGCAGCAGGTGACCATCGTCGGTGTGGACCTGATGCAGGTCGAACGCGTCACCGGCCGCCTGACCTGGCCCAAAGTGCTCGGCGGCGGGGTGCTGACCGGCGCCTGGCTGGGCTTGTTCATCGGCCTGGTGCTGGGATTTTTCAGTCCCGACCCGTGGTCGGCACTGCTGGTCGGCCTGGTCGCCGGGGTATTCTTCGGCTTGATCACCTCGGCGGTCCCGTATGCGATGGCGCGTGGCACAAGGGATTTCAGCTCGACGATGCAACTGGTCGCGGGCCGCTACGACGTGCTGTGTGACCCGCAGAACGCGGAGAAGGCCCGGGACCTGCTGGCGCGGCTGACGCTCTGACCCCAGCCTGCACCGGGGTTGTTGCCAATCAGGCACGCTTGGCTCTACCGTTCTGGCGCGAGGCAAAACCCACAGACGCAGACGAGAGGACGGTGTCGTGGCGACTCGTCGTGGGCGCGCACGGCGAGTGGCCGCGATCGCGCTGTCGCTGGCAATCGCATGGGTGGGGTCGGCCTGCGGGCACGACGGCAGGGCCGGCAAGGGCCTGGTGATCAGCGTCTACACCCCGGCAGGGGATACCGCGACCTTCACCGCGGTGGCACAGCGCTGCAGCGAGCAGTTCGGCGGCCGGTTCGCCATCCGGCAGTTCAGCCTGCCGAAGAGCCCCGACGACCAGCGCTTGCAACTGGCACGTCGGCTCACCGGCAACGACCACACGCTCGACGTGATGGCGATGGACGTGATCTGGACCGCGGAATTCGCCGATGCGGGCTGGACGTTGCCGCTCTCCGATGACCCGGCCGGGCGTGCGGAAGCCGACGTCACCGGCGACACGCTGCCCGGCCCGCTTGCGACGGCCACCTGGCACCACAGGCTCTATGCCGCGCCCGTCACCACCAACACCCAGTTGCTCTGGTATCGCACCGACCTGATGGACAAGCCGCCGACGA
>NZ_JBYCLE010000063.1:0-1344 GCF_057473765.1 Mycobacterium sp. TH-M106
CGTCACTGCACCGCGCATCCACCGGTTCGCGCCGGCTGGTCGCGGCCAGATCCGCGCGCCGCAACACCCCCAGATGCGCCGCCACCCGATCGAGCACGAACTCATCCTCGGCGGTGGTGCGCAGCCGCGCGCTGATCGCCACCCCCGCAGGAGCCGCCACCGGTTTCACCCCGCGCCATGCGCGCAGCTTGCGTTGGGTCACGCGACATCACCGCTTCCACCCATAACAGGGATGCTCGCACACACCTCCGACAACTGGCGTTTGTCCACTACTGTCCAACAAAACCGCCAGCTGTTCTCAACCCGCTGCCCGGGTGTGCACCAGGTGTGCCACAGTGGAGTGATGAAGCACGGCTCGGAGCTGGGTTTCGACGATGACGGTCGGCCGGTGCTCATCACCGCTGCGGCACCCGCATACGAGGTGCAACACCGCGAGCGGGTGCGCAAATACCTGACGTTGATGGCGTTTCGCATTCCAGCGCTGGTCTTCGCGGCGATCGCCTACGGCCTGTGGCACAACGGCATGATCTCGCTGGCGATCGTGGCGGCGTCGGTGCCGCTGCCGTGGATGGCGGTGCTGATCGCCAACGACCGGCCACCCCGGCGCGCCGACGAACCACGCCGGTTCGATGGTGAACGACGGCGCACCCCCCTCTTCCCGACGGCTCAACGACCTGCGCTGGAGCACAAGACGTCCGACTCGAGATCTGCCACCCCCCACTCCCCGCCGAATACCACCGGCTCTTAATACATTCTCACGATCACCGGCGTATTTCCGCACCTCAACTTGCGTGAAGTAGCTGTCGGATGGGAACTCTGGACTCGCATCGCGCGTTGTCACCGGTAGCAGTTCGAGTAGGACGTGGGAGGTCACCATGGCGAGTGTCACCGTCAGCGGAATCGATGGGGATCTGGATGCTCAAAGCCCCGCCGCGGACTTGGTGCGCGTTTATCTCAACGGCATCGGCAAGACGGCGTTGCTCAACGCCGCCGACGAGGTTGAACTGGCCAAGCGCATCGAAGCCGGGCTTTACGCCCAGCATCTGCTCGACACCCGCAAGCGGTTCGGCGAGAAGCGCCGCCGCGAGCTCGCAGGGGTGGTACGCGATGGCGAGGCCGCGCGACGTCACCTACTGGAAGCCAACCTGCGGTTAGTGGTGTCGCTGGCGAAGCGCTACACCGGTCGAGGCATGCCACTGCTCGACCTCATTCAGGAGGGCAACCTGGGACTGATCCGCGCGATGGAAAAGTTCGATTACGCAAAGGGATTCAAGTTCTCCACCTACGCCACCTGGTGGATTCGCCAGGCCATCACCCGCGGCATGGCCGACCAGAGCCGCACCA
>NZ_JBYCLE010000064.1:0-6131 GCF_057473765.1 Mycobacterium sp. TH-M106
GGCACCACCCAAACGATCCCGCCGACAATCCCGGGCGCCCAAGCCGAAATTCTGGCTCATCTCGGCGTCGACCCGGGGCACTAACGAAATGTCCTAAGTCAGGTCCGAGAATGAGCTGGGTGTGCGCTAACACGGCGTCAACCACGAACACCCCAAATCGGACGGTCCGTGCGTGGTCGCCGGCCTGCAGGGCGACTACCCAGTCGACGATCGTGAGGACGGGCTGCGTTTTCCTATGCCGTCACCGCAGGCTCGGCCCTACACCCCGCCCTACTGTCCCGCCGGCACCCAGTTGCCGTGGAACCCCGCCGGAACGCGGTGCGGCAGAACCTGGCCGAGTGGCACGCCGTAGAGGCCCGCCGCATCGAATCGCTGGGGTGGCGCTCATCGAACCCGATTACGGCGTTTACCTGGTTTACCGGCACATGCGTGCACGGGAACCACATGCGAGACGATCCCGATACCCCAGCCGAGGATGGGCCAGGCCGGCCAGAAGTACCACGCGCCGGCAGCGACGGCGGTGGCCAGCCAGATGGCAATCATCAACACTGACACGGCCAGGTAGGCGATCAGGTGAATCCGCACGCCACGCCGGGCGGCGGCGTACCGCGCAGCACGACGCTGCGGATCGCGCCGTCGGATCCGCCCGACAGGCAGATCGGCGATCAGATGATCGAGCGCGCCGACGGTCTGGGCCTCGAAGGCTCGACCCAGTCGTGTCTCGTACTCCTCCATCGAGAGGTACCCCTGGGTGAATGCCCGCCCGAGAACGGAGGCGGTGCGTTCCCGCTCCGGGTCGCCGACCCGCACAGCGGGATCGGCCATTGCTCGGCGGCGCAACGCCGTTAGCGTTGGCAGGCTCGTGGTCATTTCGACTCCTTTGTTCTACTGTCCCGCCGGCACCCAGTTGCCGTGGAAGCCCGCCGGAACACGGTGCGGCAGACGGATGCTCGCGACATCCTCCAACGTGTGCGCGTCCAGGATGGCCAGCTCGCTTCGGTCGGTCGGGGCGTCGTAGACGAACCCCATCAGCACGCCGTCGTCTTCGGCAGCATCCGGGGCTGAGGGTGCGAAGACGAACTCGCCCAGCTGTTTTCCGGCGCCGAGCGAGCGCGTCGCCGTGGTCCCGCGAACCAGGTCGTGTTTGAGCAGCGTGGCCTCTCCGCCCAGGTGATCGCCAACGGGAGCGTAGCCGAACCGGTGCCGCTTACCCACCAACCGTTCGTCGACCCGGGGGAATTCCTGTCCGCGGTCGTCGAACCGGGACTCGCGGACCTTGCCGTCGACCAGGTCGACGGTCCACCGGTCCAGTGTGGGTGGGCCTTCGGCGGGGCCGCGCAGTTCGGTGTCGAACATCTTCGGATGCCGCACCACGTCGAGCACTATCGCGTCGCCGTCGTCGTAGGCGTTGAGCGGGTGGAACACGTAGCACGGCTCCACGTCGAACCAGCGCACGGCACCGTTGCCGCCGTCGCGGGGCATCACCCCGACCCGGGCCGGGTATTTCGGGTTCCACCGGTACGGCATGCGGCGGTCGGCGTCTTTGGCCATCGGCAGCCGGGCGGTGATCGGGTCGGGGATGCGCACCCGCCCGATCAGCGCGTTCAGGATCAACCGCACCGGCAGCCGCAGCCCCTGCGGCGCCAGCCCCTCGGCCACCTGGCGGGCGTCGAAGGTCACCGGCAGGTCGTAGAAGACGACGTGGTTCTCGGTCAGCGAGAAGTCGTGCATCATCGGCGACCCGGTGACCTCGACGTCGACGGTGCGCCGCGCCCGGCCGTCGGTGCCGATCACCGAGTACTGCACGGTGTTGCCGCGGTTGAACGCATACGACACCGCATGCAGCTCACCGGTGTCCGGGTCACGCTTGGGGTGCGCGGTGTAGCCGCCGGGCAGTGTGCCGTCGAAATCGCAGGCGCCGGCGGTGTCGAGTTGCTCGGTCAGCTCGTAGCAGGAGATCCCGCCCTCGATCAGCGCGATGGTGCGCCCGGCGTGCCCGATCACGTTGGTATTGGCGCCGATTTCGGACGCACCGACGTGGCGGACGCGCGGCGGTTGCTCGCCGAGCGCTTTGGCGGTCTGCGGCCCACGCACATAGCGGTTGCGGTACCACTCCGCCTTGCCGTCGCGGATCCGCACCCCGTGCACCATCCCGTCGCCGATGAACCAGTGGTAGATCGCGGGGTCGATCTCGCCGATCGGGTTGGGCCCGTTGCGCAGGTAGCGCCCGTCCAGGTGGTCGGGGATCGTCCCGGTCACCTCGAGGTCGGTGAGGGTGAATTCCTGCTGGATCGGGGCGAATCCGCCCTGCAGGTAGGGATTGGTCATCGGAGTGCCTCCTGGCTATAACGATGTTATGCAGTCAGGTATAACACCGTTATGACACGATGGCAAGCATGAGTTCGTCTCCGCGGGAGCGCCTGGTCGAGGCCGGCACCCGCCTGCTGGAAACCGACGGCCCCGAGGCGCTGCAGGCCCGCAAGGTCGCCGCCGAGATCGGCGCGTCGACGATGGCCGTCTACACCCACTTCGGTGGGATGAACGGCCTGCTGGAGGCGATCGTGGCCGCGGCGTTCGAGCGGTTCGGCGCGGCGCTGGCCTCGGCGCCGACCACAGACGACCCGATGGCCGACTTCTTCGTGATGGGCTACGCCTACCGGGAGTTCGCGCTGGAAAGCCCGCAGCGCTACCGGCTGATGTTCGGACTCGCGTCGCCACAGCTGTTCCGCGCCTCAGCCGTCGAGACGCACGTGACCGCGGCGACGTTCGAACAATTCGTCAGCGTGGTACGGCGGATCGTCGCCACCGGCAGGATCCGCGACGACGACGTGGTGGAATTGTCCGAGCGGATCTGGAGCATGATCCACGGTGTGGTGCTGCTGGAGATCGTCGGGGAGTTCGAGTCCGGTGGCCGCGCGCTCACCCACATCCTCGGGCCGATGACCGTCGACATGTTCGTCGGCATGGGCGACCGTCGCGAAGACGCCGAACGTTCGATGCAGCGTGCGGTCGAGACAATCGCCGGTCGGGACTAGTCGCCGGCGGCGCCGTTGGACACCTCAACAGCCACCGCCAGCGCCCCAGCCCCGACGTGCAGCGCCAGCACCGGAGCCAACTCGGTGACGATCGCCGGCGCGGCCGCCGGCAACCGAGCTGCAAGAGCAGCCGCTAAATCGGCGGCGCCAGCCGGGTTGGCGACGTGATGCACCGCTAGTACCGCCGGGCGGTCGCCGACGATCTCGCCAACCCGCTCGACCATCGCCGCGACCGCTCTGCCGGCGGTGCGGATCCGCTGTGCCAGCACAAGCTCTCCATCGTCAATGCACAACAGCGGCTTGAGCGACAGCGCAGTTCCCAGCCATGCTGCCGCGCTGCCGATCCGCCCGCTGCGACGCAGGTTGTCCAGCCGGTGTACGACGAGGTAGGCGTGGATCCTGCCTGCCGCCGAGTCCGCTGCGCCCACAACGGCATCCAGGCCGGCGCCGCTGGCCGCAGCCCGGGCGGCAGCAAGCACCACAAAGCCGGTTCCCATCGCGGTCGATCTCGAGTCGACGACGCGAATCCCGGGGCCGATCTCGGCGGCGACGTGCGTTGCGGTGCGAAACATTCCGGACAGCGCCGACGACATGTGCACCGCCACCGCACCGGCACCGCCGCTGTCGGCCAGCGCCTGCCGGTAGGTGGCGAGCAACTCCGCGGGGCTGGCCGCAGCGGTGGTGGCACTTTCACGCTGGTGAATGTCGGTGGGGACCTGGTCCACACCGTCGCGCAGATCGGCGCCGTCGAGCAGGATGTGCAGCGGGACCTGGCGGATCCCCCACCGGTAGCGCAGGTCGGCCGGCAAGCACGCCGACGAATCGGTGACCACCTTGACGGCCATCAGCGCCGCTCCGGCGCGTCCGCTTCGGCCAGCGCTTGCAGCGTCAGCTCCGCGACCGCACGGTGCGCCTCGAAGTTCCAGTGAATGCCGTCGGGGTTGCCGCGTCCGCTCATGATCTGCCCCGCCACCGCGGCCTTCAGGTCGATCAGCGGAATGTCATGCCGCCGCGCCCAATCGGTGATGGCCGCCGCTGTCGCGTCGCGCCCGTGGTGAGCCCGGCCGTAGGTATCGGCGATGTGCACCGGGGGCAGTGACGCCACAATCGGAATACCCGGACGGTTGAACTCTATTGCCTTCCTGGTTAATTCGAGGTATTCCACGCTCAGACGCGGCGGCAGTGCCGACCGGGCCAGCGGGGAGAGCCGGGGCTGCACCCAGCCGTAAGCATCACGCACCCAGCGCCGCAGCCGCGGCGGCCGCAGGTATCGAATCGACTCACGTAGCGCGGTCGGCAGCACCGACGGCAGCGAATCCATGCCGCTGGTCGCGAGGACCACCGCGCCGGCCCGGGGCAGCGCCGCCCAGGCACGCGGGTCTTGAGTCGCCGCCCACCACACGTCGCGGCAGGTCCAGCCGATTCGACCGATCAGCTCGAGATCCCACCCAAGTTGCGCAGCAACGATATTCGGCCAGATTCTCGGGTCGTCAGCTGGCAAGCCGCCGGCCGGCCCGTAGTAGGCCAACGAGTCGGCGAAGACCAGCAGCGTGGGGCACGCCGCCGACTCAGCCGGCTCAGCAGTCATCGCCGGAGACCTGCACCGAGGCGTTCCACACGTCGAGACGCCAACGGATCTGGTCCAACGCGTGTGCGGCATCGACATCAAAGTCGTTGCCGTCTCCGCTCAGCTGCGTCCAGCTGGCGTTGCCCATCCCGCCCAGCACCGGCCAGTTGGTGACCGGCAGGCGTAGCAGCGCGGCGGTCAGCGCGGCGATCAGCCCGCCGTGGGCGACCAGCACCACCGGCCGGTCACCCCAATCCGGCTCACCTGCCACCAGTTCGGCGACCAGCGGCATGCTGCGGGCGGCCACGTCGACCCGGCTCTCCCCGCCGTGTGGCGCCCAGGTGGCGTCCTGCCGCCAGGCCATCCGGGCGCCAGGCGCGGTCGCGTCGACCTGATCGTGAGTGAGACCCTGCCAGTCGCCGAGGTGGGTCTCCCGCAGCCGGGTGTCCACCCGCACCGGCAGCCCAGTGCTCTCGCCCAGCTTAACCGCGGTGTCGTAGGCGCGGCGGAGATCCGACGACACGATCAGCAGCGGCTGGCGTTTGCTCAGCACCTCGGCGACCAGGCCAGCCTGGGCGTACCCCTTCTCGCTGAGCACGGTGTCGAGTTGGCCCTGCATCCGGCTGTCGACGTTGAATTCGGTCTGCCCGTGCCGCAGCAGGACCAGTCGGCGGACCGTCACGGCGACGCCTCCCGGCTTTCCAGGTTTTTCGAAAGATCCATGGCCACCAGCGGACAGTCCCGCCACAGCCGGTCCAGCGCATAGAAGTCGCGTTCGTCCTGGTGCTGGATGTGCACCACGATGTCGACGTAATCCAGCAACACCCAGCGGCCCTCACGGGCGCCTTCCCGCCGGGCCGGGTGGTAGCCCGCCCGGCGCATCCTCTCCTCGACTTCGTCGACGATGGCGTTGACCTGCCGCTCGTTGGACGCTGAGGCGATGACGAAGCAGTCGGTGATCACCAGTTGCCCGGAGACGTCGATGACGACGACGTCGTCGGCGAGCTTGGCGGCCGCAGCGCCGGCTGCCACCGTGGCCATCTCGATCGCCTCCGGCGTGGCGGTCACAGCTGCTCACCGGCGGCCGGTTTACGGTAGAGGCGGCGTTTGGCCACGTACTGGACCACCCCGTCGGGCACCAGATACCAGATCGGCCGCGAGTCCGCGGCGCGCTGCCGGCAGTCTGTCGACGAGATCGCCAACGCCGGCACTTCCACGAGAGTCAGCGCGCCGTCGGGCAGCCGGCTAAGCACCTCGGAGAGGTGGGCGCCGTCCAGGTCGTAGCCGGGCCGGCTCACCGCGACGAACCGCGCGATCGCGAACAGTTCCTTCCAGTCATGCCAGGACAGGATAGAGGCCAACGCGTCCGCCCCGGTGATGAAGTACAGCTCGGAGTCGGGGTTGAGTTCGTGCAGTTCCCGCAGGGTGTCGCGGGTGTAGGTGGGGCCGCCGCGGTCGATGTCGACCCGGCTCACCGAGAAGCGCGGGTTGGACGCGGTGGCGATCACCGTCATCAGGTAGCGGTCCTC
>NZ_JBYCLE010000065.1:0-1009 GCF_057473765.1 Mycobacterium sp. TH-M106
GTGAGCCCCTCGTCGGCGGCATCAGCCGCGATCCTGTCCCGCAGTGCTTTGGGCACCTTGATCGTTGTCACATCAGCCATGCGTTAAGGCTACCTCACGTATGCCAGAGTGTATGCCTGACGGGGATACAGATTGTATGACTAGGCGCTGATAAAGTGCCGAGGTGTCTGGGCGTGCTTAATAACCGGCGGCGACGTCACGGCTCATCAAGCCACTCCGGCGTGCTCTCGTCCGTTTTCGATTCTGCGCACGTTGACGACCTGGAAAGGCGTGGGCGAGCCGGATGAAGTTTAGTTGTGAAATACTTTGTGCCACAATCTAACTCGCATTGGTTAACTGGTAACGGTGCGTGCTCGACAGGTGCGAGTTGCACTCCGCACGGGAGCTATGACGCTGTCACTAGTCACCGGCCGCACCCGATGTTGCCGAATATCTCGCGTGTTGGCGGGCCCACGTCACCCAGATCAGGGGAAGCGGTCCCGCAGCGGAGTGTGAAGTCGGGTTATACCGGGTTATACTTTCTGCATGAAAACAGCTATCTCGCTTCCGGACGAGACGTTCGATCGCGTCGCGCAGCGGGCGAGTGACCTTGGCGTGAGTCGATCCGAGTTCTTTGCCCGAGCTGCGCAGCGCTACCTGGACGAGTTGGATGCACAATCGCTGACTGGACAGATTGACAGTGCGCTAGAACGTGTCCATGGCACCGACGGGGCGGAGGCCGCCGCCGTGGCTATCGGGCGTCGGGTGTTGGATGTCGTGGACGACGAGTGGTGATCAGCCGCGCTGACGTCTACTGGGTTGACCTCGGATCGCCGTCCGGAAGCCGTCCCGCGAAACGCCGGCCCGTGCTCGTAGTCCAGTCTGACCCGTACAACGCTAGTCGCCTCGCCGCCGTGCTCGCCGCGGTGATCACCTCCAACACGGCCCTGGCGACGATGCCTGGCAACGTATTCTTGCCCGCAACCGCAACAGGGCTCCCGCGTGATTCGGTTGTCAACGTCACGGCGCT
>NZ_JBYCLE010000066.1:0-3827 GCF_057473765.1 Mycobacterium sp. TH-M106
CTGATCAAGACCGAAGATTTCGACAGCAACTACTACTCGCTGAGCCACCCCAGCGACGCCAACTACATGCGGATCATGGGCGGGTCGGGCTTCGGCATCGACTACGATCCCAACACGGTCGTCGTCAATGCGCCCAGCCTCATGCAGGAAATGGATCAGAAGGGCGTATCGTGGGCCAGCTACGACCAAGGCATCCCGGCGGGTACCACCGACATAACGCCGGGTGACGCCGTCAACGCAACGCCCTTCGGTCTCTTCAGCTACGTCTACCACAACACCCCCGCCTACCTGCAGGAACACATTTTCCCGCAGTCGGATTTGTCGAGCGCTCTGCAGAAACCGAGCACCTTCCCGGACTTCTCGTGGGTCTTACCCGACGAGGCCAGCAACATGGAAGGCCCCATCAATTCTCTTAGTGGCATCCTCAAGTTCATTGTCGGCAACCTCACGAACCAGCAGTACAACGTCGCGGCCGGCGACCAGTACCTGCAGCAGACGATATCCACCATTGAGAACTCGCCGACGTGGACTGACCCGAACGAGAAGGACGCGATCATCATCACGTGGGACGAGGACAGCAACGTCCTGTCGTTGGGCCTCGGTAACGAAGGCAACAATGTTCCGATGATCGTCATCCCGAACGAGGGCGCGGTGACGGATGGGGGGATGCAAGCCGGCCCCTTCACCACCGACACCTATTACAACCAGTACAACCTGATGTCCACTATTGAAGACGCCTTGGGTCTGGCTCCGCTGACCGACAACGACAAATACGCCGAACCGATGAACGCTTTCTGGAAATAGTGCCTTAGCCGGCCTGTACCAGCCGGTCCAGCCAGCCGGGCTCATCGGTGTCCACCAGGCTGTTGGTCTTGACGTCGTCAACGGTAGGGGTGCCCGGGTTTTCGGGGTTCACCTGGTTGAGCCGGGCCCGGTTGACCGCATTCATCGCGACGGTGTCGACGCGCGGCTCACCGGAGACGATCCGGTCCACCACCTGATCGGGCACACCGCTTTCGCGGGCCATTCCGGCGATCTCGTCGACACTGGGCGCGTTGGGATCGCCGCCGCGCGGAGTCTGATGCCGGTACAGGTCGGCCACGAAGGCCTGGTAGGCAGCCGCGGAAGTTGCCGGGTCGGCCGCCTGCATCAGCGCGTTGCCGACCCGGGCGGACGTATCGTTGTGCCGCCTGTCGTCGAGGAACGTCAGCCACCGATACGTCACCGCCAGCTGGCCGCTGCCCAGATAGCGGCCGATGGCCGTCCCGGACGCCGACTCGAACTTCGCACAGTCCGGACACTGCGGGTCGCAGAAGAACTCCAGTTGCACCGGGGCATCGGCAGATCCGGCGACCACGCCGAAGCGATCCGGGGCGAGGGAAGTACCCGGCGCCTCGGGGTCGGCCCCCGCTGGACCGGGGAAGGTGATCACGCATGCCACCAGCATCACCAATGCTCCCAGCCAGGACCGCATCCATCACCTCGTGCCTGCGCGTACGTGCGCACCGGCCACCATATCCAACCGGTAGCGTCGATGCGGTGAGCCGCGCGAGCCTGGACAAGGATCCCCGTGCGGTGGCGGCGATGTTCGACGCGGTGGCACGCCGCTACGACCGCACCAACACGGTTTTGTCGCTGGGCCGGGACCGCTACTGGCGGCGGGCCACCCGGTCGGAGTTGCATCTGCAGCCCGAGGAGAAGGTGCTGGACCTCGCCGCCGGGACCGCGGTCTCGACGGTGGAGCTGGCGCGCTCGGGTGCCTGGTGTGTGGCGGCGGACTTCTCGGTCGGGATGCTGGCGGCGGGCAGCCGGCGCGACGTGCCGAAGGTCACCGGTGACGCCACCCGGCTGCCGTTCTCCGACGGCGTCTTCGATGCGGTCACCATCAGTTTCGGGCTGCGCAACGTCGCCGAACCCGACGCGGCGCTGCGCGAGATGGCGCGAGTCACCCGGCCCGGCGGCCGGCTGGTGGTGTGCGAGTTTTCCACCCCGCTCAATGGGTTGTTCGCCACCGTATACAAGGAGTACCTGATGCGGGCGTTGCCGTCGGTCGCACGCGTGGTGTCTTCCAACCCGGATGCCTACGTCTACCTCGCCGAGTCGATCCGGGCCTGGCCCGACCAGGCGGCGCTCGCGCGGCAGATCGAGCGGTCCGGCTGGTCGGCGGTGCACTGGCGCAACCTCACCGGCGGCATCGTCGCCCTGCACGTCGCCACCCGGTAGCTCCAGGGTGACGAACGGTTGTCAGCTGAATGGACGTCGACGGTCGATCAGCCGCGATACCCGCCCGCTCGCGCGCCACACCCGCGCCACCGCATCGGCGTCGTCGTCGGTGACCAGATTGGCCATCACCCGCACCGCAACGCCCATCAGCGCCGTCGAGCGCATCGCCAGCGGGCCGGCGCTGGGCAGAAACCGCGGGAAGGTCAGCAGCAACGCCATGCGGCGCGCCACCGAGAACCCGCGGGCGTAGCGCCGCTGCAGCACCGCCGGCCACGCCCGCGACACATCGGCGGCCCCCAGTAGCTCAGCGGCCAGCCGCCCGGTCTCCAACCCGTAGTCGATGCCCTCGCCGTTGAGCGGGTTGACGCAGGCGGCGGCGTCGCCGATCAGCATCCAGTTCGGCCCGGCCACGCCCGACACCGCACCGCCCATCGGTAGCAGCGCGCTCGCCGCAGCCCGCACCGGCCCGTCGAATCCCCACTCGTCGCGGCGCAGGTCGGCGTAGTAGCCCAGCAGCGGCCGCAACGCCAGGTCAGCGGGCCGTTTCGCGGTCGCCAGGGCACCCACGCCGATGTTCACCTCGCCGTTGCCTAGCGGGAAGATCCAGCCGTAGCCGGGCAGCACTTTGTCCTTAGAGCCGTCGGGTCCGCGCAGCTCCAGATGCGACGTCAGCCACGGCTCGTCGCTGCGCGGCGAGGCCAGATACCCGCGGGCCGCGACCGCGTACACCGTCTGCTGGTGCCACTGCCGGCCCAGCATCCGGCCCAGTGGGGACCGGGCGCCGTCGGCGACGATCAGCTGTCGGCAATCCACCCGCGCGCCGCCGGCCAGCTGCACCGAGCGCACCCGGCCGGACGAGTCATGGCGCACGCCGACAGCTTTGCGCCCCAGCAACATCCGCGCACCGGCTTCTTCGGCCACCTTGCGAATCCGCTCGTCCAGTTCGGTGCGCGGCACCGCGCTGCCGGTCGACGGGAACGCTCGCCCCGGCCAGTCCACCTGCACCTGGCCACCGAACCCGGTCATCCGCAGACCCCGATGCCGGATGTGGGTGTCCAGCCAGTCCCCGAGCCCCAACAGCTCCAGCTCCGCGACCGCGCGCGGGGTCAGCCCGTCGCCGCAGGGCTTGTCGCGGGGGAAGCTTGCGGCGTCAATCACCAGCACGTCGCGCCCCGCGCGGGCGGCCCAGGCGGCCGCCGCCGACCCGGCCGGCCCGGCGCCCACCACCACCACGTCGGCGTTGGTATCCACATTCACCAGTATGTTGGAGCTGTGCGGACACCGGCGACCGTGGTGGCGGGCCTGGATCTCAGCGACGTCGGTGACTCGGCGTTCGCCGCCGGCGTCCGCGACGGGGTGGCCCGCATCGAAGAGCTGATGGACACCGAACTGCGTGGCGGCGACGATCTGATGACCGAGGCGGTGACGCACCTGTTCGAGGCCGGCGGCAAACGGTTCCGCCCGCTCTTCACGGTGCTCTCGGCCCAGTTGGGGCCGGAACCGGACGCCTGGCAGGTGACGGTCGCCGGCGCGGTCATCGAACTGGTGCACCTGGCCACGCTCTATCACGACGACGTGATGGACGAGGCGGAGCTGCGCCGCGG
>NZ_JBYCLE010000067.1:0-2393 GCF_057473765.1 Mycobacterium sp. TH-M106
CCGCAAGGCGCTGCGGCCGGAGAGAGCCCCGATGAAACCGACCACCGACACCCCCAGGATGCTCGACAGCAGCAGCGCCACCAAGATCTTGGACTGATACCGAACCGGAAGCGGGGCCATGGCAACAGCCGGCGGCGCTTGCGTGTCATTTCGGGCGGAGCCCATCCACCGGCGGTGGACCGGTGCTTCTCTCCGCCCTTTCTCCGGCTCGTTTGGCTGCTCGGTTCCGTGCCCTTTTCAGAGGTCGGTCCGGCGTCATTTACCCCGCTCGACGTCAATCGCCTCTCCGCCTTTCTCCCGCAGGATTCGGCTCCGCTAAAGCAGCAGAGTAATGCGCGGACCCCCGGATATCGGCGATTGCCGCAAAGCGGTGCCCACGACCGAAAGGACGGCACGAGTCCCGGCGGCGTCCCACGCCGGCGCGGACTACCGTCGCAGGAATGACCACGTCGCCGAACGCAACCGACCTCCGCCTTTCTAGCGGTGGGGCACTGAGCCCCAGCGTTCGATGACCTCGCCGACCGGTAGCCGCGCGGCCAGTGCGGCCATCACCAGCACCCGCGCTTGCGCGGGACGCAGTCGCGGAACTGCAATAGCGCCCGCGTCCACCAGCGCGCGGCCCGGGCCGTAGTCCGGGCTGACCCGCGCACCGGGCACCCGGCTGGAGACCGCGACGATCAGCCCGTCGCGGCAGTGCCGGCGCACCCCGTCGACCACGGCCGCACCGGCGTTGCCCGAACCCAGCGCCTCCAGCACCACACCGCGTGCACCCGCGGTCGCGCAGGCGTCCAGGGCGACCGCGTCCGCACCCGGATACAGCGCGACGATATCCACTCGCGGCGCCGCCGCCAGATCGCCCAGATAAGGCCGTACTTTTCGGTCGGTCAGGGCAACCTGGCCGGCTGCGACGGTGCCCAACACCTCCCCGGCGAACCCCGTGAGATCGTGGCTGGCGACTTTCTGCAGGCCGAGCGGGGCCAGCACCCGACCGGCGAAACACACCAGCACCCCGAGGTTGCGGGCGGCCGGGCTGGCGGCGAGGGTCAGCGCGTCGCTCAGGTTGCCGGGACCGTCGGCGTCGGGTGCGTCTGCGCTGCGCTGCGCCCCGGTGAGCACGACGGGAACGCTGCCGCCGTAGGTCAGGTCCAGCCAGAGTGCGGTCTCCTCGCAGGTGTCGGTGCCGTGCGTGACGACCACCCCGTCGGCACCGTCGTCGACTGCTTTCTGCACGGCGGCGCGGATCCGGTCCCAGTCGGGCGGGGTCAACTCCGAGCTGTCCAGCGCCATCAGATCGACGACCTGCACTGTCGCCTTCGAGCCCAACCCCGCGACTAGCTCCGCGCCGCTGCGGGTCGGTCGTCGGACCCCGTGGTCGTCGACGCTGGTGGCGATGGTCCCGCCGGTGGTGATGACGGCAAGGCTGGTCATGCCTGCGATCATGCCGCACGCGTTAAGGGATGATGGGTGCGTGACCGAACAGCCGATGGGTTCGACCGAACCGACGGTGGGCGCAGACGCCGTCCATGCCGCGGACACGCCCACCCCGCCGCGCCGGCTGGGCTTGTTGCTGTCGGTCGCTGCGGTCGTGCTGGCGGCCGACATCGCCACGAAAGTGCTCGCCGTCCGGATCTTGACCCCCGGCCAGCCGGTCTCGATCATTGGCGACACGGTGACATGGACGCTGGTGCGTAACTCCGGCGCCGCATTCTCGATGGCCACCAGCTACACGTGGGTGCTGACGGTGATTGCCAGCGGTGTGGTGCTCGGCATCATCTGGATGGGGCGCCGTCTGGTGTCGCCTTGGTGGGCGGTCGGCCTGGGCATGATCCTCGGGGGTGCGATGGGCAACCTGGTGGACCGGTTCTTCCGGGCGCCCGGCCCGCTGCGGGGCCATGTGGTGGATTTCCTGTCGATCGGCTGGTGGCCGGTGTTCAACGTCGCCGACCCGTCGGTGGTGGGTGGCGCGATCCTGCTGGTCGTGCTGTCGGTGTTCGGCTTCGACTTCGACACCGTCGGTCGGCGGCGCCCCGGCGAACAATCGGGATGACCTGCCGGTGATGACCAACCGTTCGATGCCGATCCCGGAAGGGTTGGCGGGCATGCGAGTGGATACCGGGCTGGCACGCCTGCTGGGCCTGTCGCGGAGCGCCGCCGCGGCGCTGGCCGAGGGCGGTGACGTCGAGTTGGACGGGGCTCGTGCAGGTAAATCCGATCGGCTGGTGTCGGGCGCGTGGCTGCAGGTGAGGCTGCCGGAACCCCCGTCGCCGCCGGAGAACACCCCCGCCGACGTCGAGGGCATGACGATCCTGTACTCCGACGACGACGTCGTGGTCGTCGACAAGCCCGCCGGGGTGGCCGCCCACGCGTCGGTGGGCTGGACCGGGCCGACGGTG
>NZ_JBYCLE010000068.1:0-1234 GCF_057473765.1 Mycobacterium sp. TH-M106
ACTGGATCGAGCTCTGGCCAGAACGCGGCTGCACGATCACGGCCGAAAACAAGGAGATCGGGCTCAACGACTTCTACTTCTGGGAGGGGCAGAAATATGGCACCCTCCAGTCGGCCGGCGCGATGGCCAATCTCGCATCCCTGGACATGTTCGTCAACCAGCCCGGCTGGCAGCCAAGGATGCTGCGCATGATGAGCCCGGCGGTGCGACCGATCTACGATCGCTTCTTCAACGGTGGGCTGGTGCTTGTCCCGATGATGGAAGACCTGCCGTATCTGGACAATCGCGTCCTGCCCAGCGATCGACCCAGCACTGACGGTCGCCAACGGCTGCAACTTCACTATCGATTACACCCCAGTGAGACCCAACGCCGCCGGGTGTTCATCCGGCAGATCAAAGAAGTGTTGAAGCCGTTTCGCACGCTGACATTGCGGACCGGCGCGAACAACTCGACCCTCGGCCATGTCTGTGGCACCTGCCGCTTCGGTACCGATCCCACGACCAGCGTGCTCGATCCCCACAACCGGGCGCACGAAGTCGACAATCTCTATGTCGTCGATGCGTCGTTCTTTCCCTCCAGCGCCGGCTTGAACCCCAGTTTGACCGTCGCGGCCAACGCCCTGCGGGTGGCCGAGCACGTGAACCAGACGCATTTCCCCAGCTGAACGGTCGGGGTGTTCAGCCAACACACTCGAGCCGGGCGAAATCTTCCACACGATCAGCGGCGTCCGCAACGCTCTCGGCGGGTCGGGTCATCCGGGTGGCCATCTCGCGGGCGCGGGTCGCATAGTCCGGGGCCAGGATCCGACGCAGATCTGCGACCAGCGATTCCTCGGTAGCGCTCGAAAAGCGCCGCGCGGTACCCACCTTCAGCCGTTTGACCGCAGCTCCCCACATCAGCTGGACGTCTGCCATCCAGAGGATCAACGTGGGCACACCGGCGCGCAGGCCTGCGGCCGTGGTGCCCGCGCCGCCGTGGTGGACGACGGCACGACAGGCGGGAAAGATCGCCGCGTAGTTCACCTGGCCCACCACTTTGACGTGGTCGGAGTGGGCGGCGCTGCTGAAATCGGTCCAGCCGGCGCAGACCAGTGCCCGCTCGCCCAGTCGCGCACACGCGGCGCCGATCATGGCAAGCGTATCGGCGGGAGATTCGACCGGGATGCTGCCGAACCCGAAGCAAATGGGCGGCGTTCCCGCGGCGATCCACGAAGCGACGTCGTCATCGGCGCCC
>NZ_JBYCLE010000069.1:0-7186 GCF_057473765.1 Mycobacterium sp. TH-M106
ATCCAGGCTGCGACGATCCCGGCGTTGCTGGCGGGCTCCGACGTGGTCGGCCTGGCACAGACCGGCACCGGCAAAACCGCCGCGTTCGCGATCCCGATCCTGTCCAGGATCGACACCGCCAGCAAAGTCACCCAGGCACTGGTGCTGGCGCCGACCCGGGAGCTGGCGCTGCAGGTCGCCGAGGCGTTCGGCCGGTACGGCGCGCACCTGCCGCGGGTCAACGTGTTGCCGATCTACGGCGGCTCGTCTTATCGGGTGCAACTGGGCGGGCTGAAACGCGGTGCGCAGGTGGTGGTCGGCACCCCGGGCCGTGTCATCGACCATCTGGACCGCGGCACCTTGGACCTATCCCATCTGGACTACCTGGTGCTCGATGAGGCCGACGAGATGCTGGCCATGGGCTTCGCCGAGGACGTCGAGCGCATCCTGGCCGACACTCCGGAATACAAACAGGTGGCCCTATTCTCGGCGACAATGCCTCCGGCGATCCGCAGGATCACCAGCAAATACCTGCACGACCCGGTCGAAGTCAGCGTCGAAGCGAAAACCACCACAGCCGAAAACATTTCCCAGCGTTTCATCGAAGTCGCCGGCCCGCGCAAGATGGATGCGCTGACGCGGGTGCTCGAAGTCGAGCCGTTCGAGGCGATGATCGTCTTCGTCCGCACCAAGCAGGCCACCGAGCAGGTCGCCGAAAAGCTTTGCGCCCGAGGCCTGTCGGCGGCCGCCATCAACAGTGACGTACCCCAGCCTCAGCGCGAGAAAACCATCGCCGCACTGCGGGAGGGCGGGGCCGGGGGCATCGATATCCTGGTGGCCACCGACGTTGCCTCCCGCGGCCTGGACGTGGACCGCATCTCACACGTGCTCAACTACGACATTCCGTACGACACCGAGTCCTACGTGCACCGCATCGGACGCACCGGGCGGGCCGGCCGGTCCGGAAACGCGATCCTGTTCGTCAGCCCGCGGGAACGCTATCTGCTCAAGGCGATCGAGAAGGCGACCCGACAGAAGCTCACTAAGGCCGACCTGCCCACGGTCGAACACGTCAATGCCCAGCGGGTGACGAAGTTCGCCGACTCAATCACCGAAACCCTCGGCGCACCCGGCACCGATGTGTTCCGCAGCCTGG
Organism: Mycobacterium sp. TH-M106; assembly: GCF_057473765.1. NCBI lineage: Bacteria > Bacillati > Actinomycetota > Actinomycetes > Mycobacteriales > Mycobacteriaceae > Mycobacterium > Mycobacterium sp. TH-M106. Next base: position 1,136 of record NZ_JBYCLE010000069.1, read on the forward strand.
TCGAGGATTACAGCCGCGAGCACGACGTGCCGATCGCCGATGTCGCCGCGGCATTGGCACTGCAGTCCCGCAACGGCGAGGCGCTCCTGATGGAGCCGGAACCGGCACCGGACAAGCGACGCCACCGGCCGGATCGACCCGAGCGCAAAGCGGGCGGGGACAGCAGAAAGCGTCCCGGAACCGGCTTCACGACCTACCGCATCGCCGTCGGCAAGCGGCATCGGATCGGGCCGGGCGCCATCGTCGGAGCCTTGGCCAACGAGGGCGGGCTGCACCGCAGCGACTTCGGCCGGATCAGCATCCGGCCGGACTTCTCGCTGGTGGAGTTGCCGGCCAAACTGTCGCGCGGAACGCTCAAAGCGCTGGAACGCACCCGTATTTCGGGCGTCCTGATCAACCTGGAGCCCGATCGTCCCCCGGGTCGAACGGGCGATCGCGGCACTGGCGGCACTACCCAGCGAGGGAGCGCCGGATGACACTGTCGACGGACGTCGTGACCCGCGGCGGCTCCCGGCAGGGCTACCGCGTCGAGTCGCTGACCGGCATCCGCGCGGTTGCGGCGATCCTGGTTGTCGCCACCCACGCCGCATACACGACCGGAAAGTACACCCACGGCTATATCGGCCTGGTGTATTCCCGGATGGAGATCGGCGTGTCGATTTTCTTCGTGCTCTCCGGCTTCCTGCTGTTCCGGCCGTGGGTGCGAAGCGCCGCCGTGGCCGGTCGACCGCCGTCGATCAAGCGCTACGCGTGGCACCGGGTACGGCGTATCATGCCTGCCTACGTCGTTACCGTGCTGCTGGCCTACCTGATCTACCAGTTCCGCACGGCCGGGCCGAATCCCGGACACACCTGGGAAGGACTCTTTCGCAATCTCACCCTCACCCAGATCTACACCGACGGATACCTGGGGTCGTACCTCCACCAGGGGCTCACCCAGATGTGGAGCCTGGCGGTGGAAGTCGGCTTCTACTTTGCTTTGCCGCTGCTGGCATATCTGCTTCTGGTGACGTTGTGCCGCCGGCGCTGGCAACCCGGGCGGCTGCTGGCGGGGCTGGCGGCGCTGATGCTGATCTCGCCGGCCTGGTTGGTCCTGGTGCACACCGCGGGCTGGTTGCCCGACGGGGCCCGGTTGTGGCCGCCGGCCTACCTGGTGTGGTTCGTCGCCGGGATGATGCTGACGGTGCTGCAGGCCGTGGGAGTGCGCTGCCACGGCTTCGTCGCGATCCCGCTGGCGGTGATCAGCTACGTCATCGTCTCCACCCCGATTGCGGGTGCTCCGACGACCTCACCCACCGGGTTGATGGAAGCGCTGGTGAAGGTGGTGTTCTACGCAGGCATCGCCGCCCTGGCGGTGGCGCCGCTGGCGCTGTACAACCACGGCTGGTACGCGCGGCTACTGGCAACTAGGCCGATGGTGTGGCTGGGCGAGATCTCCTACGAGATCTTCCTGATCCACCTGGTGACGATGGAGATCGTCATGGTCGAGGTGCTGCGTTGGCCGGTCTACACCGGCCGGATGTTCGGCTTGTTCGCAGTCACCTTGGCGGTGACGATTCCGCTCTCCTGGTTGCTGCACCGGTTCACCCGGGTGCCCTCCTGAACCTGAACCAGCTACAGTTAGCTAGGTTATGCTGCCCTAAGCTCGACGAGGGAGGGAGCGTCGGATGGCGGACCAGAAGGCCACTCGCGGTTGGCAGGGGGCGGTGCTCAAACTGCTGGGCGCCGGCGACTACCGCCTCACCGTGATCGGCAGACGTGAGGTCAGCGCGCACTACCTGCGGCTGAGCTTCGACGCGGGCGGTCTGCTCAGCGGGCGTGTCGTGCATCCGACCATGTGGATCCGGGTGTGGTTCACCGACGGGGACAAGCTGCACCAGCGTGGCTACACGTTGGTCAACCCGGATCCGGCCGCCGACACCGTCGACATCGAATTCGCATTGCACGAAGGGCACAACGGGATAGCGTCGCGGTGGGCGCAGACCGCGCAGCCGGGGGACACCATCGAGGCGACCGTCTTGGGCAGCAAATTCGCCATTCCCGAGCCGCCTCCGGCCGGCTACGTCATCGTCGGTGACAGCGCATCGTTGCCGGCGATCAACACGTTGCTGGCGGCGATCGGCAACGCACCGGCGCGGGTGTTCTTAGAAGCCGGCCACGACGGCGACAAGGACCTGCCGGTGTTCCGTGACACCGACAGCACCGATGTCACCTGGGTGGACCGCAAGAACGCCGGGGAGGCCCTGGTGCAGGCGGTCAGCTCGGCCGCTTTTGCCGCCAGCGATCACTTCGGTTGGGTGGCCTGCGACAGCCGCACCACCAGGGCGGTCAGCAAGGTGCTTCGGGAAAACTACGGTATTGCGCGCAAGTCGATGAAGGCCCAAGCCTATTGGGTTGCCTGACACTGGGACGACGCACCCCGCGAGTGTGCGTGTCCCCGGTCGACGCGCCGGGCAAATCACCGGGTTTATGCACGCTCGCGCCCGCTGACCGTCAGATCGCCGCACCGGGGTTGAGAATGCCGAGCGGGTCGAGCGCGGCCTTGACCCGCTGGTTCAGCGCCATCGCGTCCGGGCCCAGGTAGTCGGCCAGCCAGGGCCGCTTCAGCCGCCCGACACCGTGCTCGCCGGTGATGGTGCCACCCAGCCGGACGGCCAGGTCCATGATCTCGCCGAACGCCACCTCGGCGCGGGCCACCATCGCCGCATCGGCGGGGTCGTAGACGATCAGCGGATGGGTGTTGCCGTCACCGGCGTGCGCGATCACCGAGATGGTCAGCTCGCGCTCGGCGGCGATCCGCTCGATGCCGATCACCAGATCGCCCAGCGCCGGCACCGGCACGCCGACGTCTTCGAGCAGCAGTGAGCCGGTGGCTTCCACCGCCGGGATGGCGAACCGCCGCGCAGCGATGAACGCCTCACCCTCGTCCGGGTCATTAGTGGAGAACACCTCCTTGGCGCCGTGCTCGCCGAACACGCTCGCCATCAGTTCGGCATCTTCAGCCCGGGCCTGGCCGCGGTCGTCGGAGCCGCCCAACACCATCGCGGCGGCATCCCGGTCCAAACCCATCCGGAAGTGGTCCTCCACGGCGTTGATCGCCGCGGCGTCCATGAATTCCAGCATCGCCGGGCGGATCCGCCCGGTCACCGCCAGCACCGCGTCGGCCGCGGCCCGCACCGAGGCGAAGGTGGCCACCACCACCGCCGACGTGTGTTGTGCCGGCAGCAGTCGCAGCGTCACCTCGGTGATGACACCCAAGGTGCCTTCGCTGCCGACGAACAGCTTGGTCAGTGAGAGTCCCGCGACGTCCTTGAGCCGCGGACCGCCCAGCCGCACCGCGGTGCCGTCGGCCAGCACCACCTGCACACCCAGCACGTAGTCGGTGGTCACTCCGTACTTCACGCAACATAGGCCGCCGGCGTTGGTGGCGATGTTGCCGCCGATGCTGCAGATCTCGAACGACGACGGGTCCGGCGGGTACCACAATCCGTGCTCGGCGGCGGCCTGCTTCACCTCGGCGTTGAGCAGTCCGGGCTGGCACACCGCGGTGCGGGTGACCGGGTCGACGGCGATGTCGCGCATCTTCTCGGTGGACAGCACGATGCCCTCGTCCAAGGCGGTCGCCCCGCCGGACAGCCCGGTGCCCGCACCGCGCGCCACCACCGCGACGCGGTGCCGGCTGGCCCAGCGCAGGGTCGCCTGCACCTCTTCGGTGTGACGCGGCCGGACCACCGCCAGCGGTTTGCCCGCCGACGGGTCGAACGCACGGTCCTGCCGGTAGCCCTCGGTGATCGCGGGATCGGTGACCACCATGCGGTCCGGCAGCTCGGCGATCAGCTCAGCCAGCGCCCCAGCCGGTCCACTTCGGTTCACAGCACCGATCCTACGGTCGGTGTCCTGCCCGAGGTGGTGGACGACCATACCGCTGCCGGTGTGAAAACGGCTGCTATGCGAAGGTCTTGGATGCCGCCATCGCGACCCTGGTCTCCACTGGTCTTCAATGGTCTCCGATAGCTTCACGCTGGGCGCACAGGCGTCAGCACAATGACCGGAATCGGCCGTGACGTCTTGCGTTGGTACGCCTCGTAACGGTTGCCGTTGTTGTCGTTGACGATCTTCCACAGTCGGTCATAGCCAGGTTCCCCGGGCAGCACCGGCTTGGCGGTGACCGCGAATCGCCGTGGCCCGACATTGATTTCAGCATCAGGATGCGCTTTGAGGTTGTGGTACCAGCCGGGGGACCGGGGGTCACCGCCTTTGGACGCGACGATCAGATACTCGTCGCCGTCGCGCGCGTAGGTCAGCGACGTGGTTCTGGCCTTGCCTGTCTTGGCGCCGACGGTGTGCAGCAGCAGACTGGGAACCCACAGCACCCGATGCCCGATCCAGCCGCGAGACGTTTGATAGACGACGTTGTGTATGCGTATCGCCGGCGGCAGTAGGCGCTGTTCGAGCCAGGACGCAAAAGACATTCGCCCAGTATTACTGTCGCGCGTCGATCCGCGCCAGCGCGTCCCGCAGGATTCGTCCGGTCGCCTGTCTATCCGCGTCGCGGCGCAACAGGATTCCCTTGACGAGGGAGAGCTTGTCGCCGTTGCGCCGGGGCAGCACATGCAGGTGAATGTGGAACACCGACTGGAAGGCGGCGGGGCCGTCGTTGATCGCGAGGTTGGTTGCATCGGCCAGCTCGGTGGCACGCACCGCGTTGGCGATCCGCTGGCCGATCGCCGTCATTCCGGCCAGTGTCTTGGTGGGCGTGTCGGTCAGGTCGACGGTGTGCTGTTTCGGCAGTACCAGTGTGTGGCCGCGGGTGAATGGCCGGATGTCGAGGATGGCCAGATAGTCGTCGTCTTCGTGGACACGCACGGCCGGCGCCTCGCCGGCGACGATCGCACAGAACACGCAGCGCATACCGTCACGGTAGCCGGTCAGCACACGGCGGCGGCGATTGCCTTGATCGCGCGATCCAGGATTGTCCGAGACGTGGCAAAGTTCAGCCGCACGAAACCCGAGCCCACCGTGGCACCGAACGGGATTCCCGGGTTGACTGCCACTTTGGCGTTGGCTAGCAGGTAGTCGGCCGGTTCGGTGGGCAGGTGCAATGCGCGGAAATCGATCCACGACATGTAGGTGGCCTCCGGGTAATTGACTTTCACCCCCGGCGCCAGCTCGGGCAGGCTCCGTGCTAGGTGGTCGCGGTTGGCTTGCAGATACACCAGCGCCTCGTCCAGCCAGCTGACGCCGTGGGTGTAGGCGGCGATATTGGCGCGGATCCCGATTGTGGACGCGCCCATCTTGTGCAGCATGTTGATCCGGCTCCACTCGTCGGCGTCACGACGGTTGGACAGGATCACCTGGGCGCACATCAGGCCCGGCAGGTTCCATCCCTTGGAGGCCGACACCAGGGTGATCACCGTCTCGGCGGCTGTGTCGGACACCGACGCGGCGGCGACGTGCGGGCGCTGGTAGACCAGCGGCGCGTGGATCTCGTCGGCGATGACGCGCGCGCCGTGGCCGGCCGCGATGTCCACGATGGCGCGCAGCTCGTCGGCGGTGAACGCGGTGCCCAGCGGGTTGTTGGGATTGCACAAAATGAGCGATCCGGCCCCGCTGGCGAACGCCGCGTCGAGCGCGTCCAAGTCCATCACGTAACGGCCGGAATCTTGCTGTGGCATGGGAATTTCCACCCGCTGGCGACCGGTGATCCGCAGCAGGTCGAAGAACGGCATGTACGCCGGGACCGGCAGCACCACTGGGCTCTCGGGGCGGGTGAGGAAGTTGATGACGACTTCCATCCCCTTGAGCACGTCCGGCACCACGCGCACCCGGTCGGGCTGCACAGCCCAGCCGTAGCGGCGTAGGCACCAGTCGGCGGTGGCCGTCGGCAGCACGTCCTCGCGCAGCGACGGGTAGCCGAACTCCTCGTTGGCGACGGATGCCCGCACCGCGTCCACCACCGGCGGCGCGGTGGGGAAGTCCATCTCGGCGATCCACAGCGGCAATACATCGGGGTCGAAGAAGTTCCATTTGATGGTCTTGCGCTGGCGCAGC
>NZ_JBYCLE010000070.1:0-9864 GCF_057473765.1 Mycobacterium sp. TH-M106
GGCTGCGCGCGGCCGGGATCCCGATCCTGGGCAAGACCAACATGGACGAGTTCGCGATGGGCTCGTCGACGGAGAACTCCGCCTACCAGGTGACCCGCAACCCGTGGGACATCGACCGGGTGCCGGGCGGCTCCGGTGGGGGCAGCGCGGCGGCGCTGGCGGCGTTTCAGGCGCCACTGGCTATCGGCACCGACACCGGCGGCTCGATCCGTCAGCCGGCGGCGCTGACCGCTACCGTCGGCGTCAAACCCACCTACGGGACGGTGTCTCGCTACGGCCTGGTGGCCTGCGCGTCGTCGCTGGACCAAGGCGGGCCGTGTGCGCGCAGTGTGCTCGACACCGCGTTGCTGCATGCCGTGATCGCCGGGCACGATGCCCGCGACTCCACCTCCATCGACGCCGACGTGCCCGACGTGGTGGGCGCAGCTCAGGCCGGCGCGGCCGGTGACCTGAGCGGGGTGCGGATCGGTGTGGTGCGCCAGCTGCACGCCGGCGCGGGGTATCAGCCCGGCGTGCTGGCATCGTTTCACGCCGCCGTGGCGCAGCTGACAGAGCTGGGGGCCCAGGTGAGCGAGGTGGACTGTCCGCACTTCGACTACGCGCTGGCCGCCTACTACCTGATCCTGCCCTCGGAGGTGTCGTCCAACCTGGCCCGCTTCGACGCGATGCGCTATGGGCTGCGCATCGGCGACGACGGCAGCCACAGCGCGGAAGAGGTGATGGCGCTGACCCGGGCGGCCGGGTTCGGTCCGGAGGTCAAACGCCGCATCATGCTCGGCACCTATGCGCTGTCGGCCGGCTACTACGACGCTTACTACAACCGCGCGCAGAAGGTGCGAACTCTGATCGCCCGTGATCTGGACGAGGCGTATAAGTCGGTGGACGTCCTCGTCTCACCCACCACTCCGACGACGGCTTTCCGGCTGGGGGAGAAGGTCGACGACCCGCTGGCGATGTATCTGTTCGACCTGTGCACCTTGCCGCTGAATCTGGCCGGGCATTGCGGCATGTCGGTGCCGTCCGGGCTGGCGGAAGACGACGGGCTGCCGGTGGGGCTGCAGATCATGGCGCCGGCACTGGCCGACGACCGGCTCTACCGGGTGGGTGCGGCTTACGAGGCCGCCCGCGGCACGCTGCCCAGCCCGCCCACCCTCTGACGCGAGCATGCGCAAAATCGCATTTTCGACGCCCGGGCGATGCGATTGTGTGCATGCTCGCGACACGACATGACCCACCCGGCAAGATGGGGCCATGCGGATCGGAGTTCTCACCGGAGGCGGGGATTGTCCCGGGCTCAACGCCGTCATCCGGGCGGTGGTGCGCACCTGCGACGCCCGGTACGGCTCTTCCGTGGTCGGGTTCTCTGACGGTTTTCGCGGCCTGCTGGAAAACCGGCGCGTCCAGCTCTACAACGACGACCGCAACGATCGGCTGCTGGCCAAGGGTGGCACCATGCTCGGCACCGCGCGGGTACACCCGGACAAACTGCGCGCCGGCCTGGAGCAGATCAAGCAGACCCTGGACGACAACGGCATCGACGTGTTGATCCCGATCGGCGGCGAGGGCACCCTGACCGCTGCGCACTGGCTGGCGCAAGAGAACGTGCCAGTGGTCGGGGTGCCCAAGACCATCGACAACGACATCGACTGCACCGACGTCACATTCGGCCACGACACCGCGCTGCAGGTCGCAACGGATGCCATCGACCGGCTGCACAGCACCGCCGAGTCCCATCAGCGGGTGATGCTGGTGGAGGTGATGGGCCGGCATGCCGGCTGGATCGCGCTGAACGCCGGGCTGGCGACCGGCGCGCACGCGACGCTGATTCCCGAGCAGCCGTTCGACGTCGAAGAGGTGTGCCGGCTGGTCAAAAAACGCTTCCAGCACGGCTCGTCGCACTTCATCTGCGTGGTCGCCGAAGGGGCCAAACCCGCTGCGGGATCGATGGAACTGCGGGCCGGTGGCATCGACGAGTTCGGGCACGAGCGATTCACCGGGGTGGCCGCCCAGCTCGCGGTGGAGATCGAACAACGCGTCAAGAAGGAAGTGCGCACCACCGTGCTGGGTCATGTCCAGCGCGGCGGCACCCCGACCGCCTACGACCGGGTGCTGGCCACCCGGTTCGGGGTCAACGCCGCCGACGCCGCCCACGCCGGTGAGTACGCGATGATGGTCTCGCTGCGCGGCCAGGACATCGACCGGGTGCCGTTGGCCGATGCGGTGCGCCAGCTCAAGCTGGTGCCGCAGAGCCGTTACGACGACGCCGCCGCGTTCTTCGGTTGAGGCCCAGTTGTTCCGGGGCTCTCCGGTTACCGTGGGTTATGTCCGACCGCGTGCGCGATCTGCTCTGGGATGACATCGCCGACCGCTACCGCGGAATCTGCGGGCACCCGTTCCTGACCGGGCTGGTTGACGGGTCGTTGGAGCATGGTCAGTTCCGCTACTACATCACCCAAGATGCGCACTACCTGCGCGGTTACGCACGGGCGCTGGCCGTTTGCGCGGCGAAGGCGCCGGAGCAGACCGAGGTGGCGATGTTCGCCGATCACGCGGGCCAGGCGATCACCGCCGAGCGGGAGCTGCACGCCGGGCTGCTCGCCGGGCTCGGGATCAGTGCGGGCGAGGCGGCGGTGCTGCCGGTGGCCCCGACCACCCAGGCCTACGTCAGCTATCTGCTGGCCACCGTCTACGGCGGTTGCTACCCGGAGGCTCTCGCCGCGGTGCTGCCGTGCTACTGGATTTACGCTCGGGTCGGCGAACACCTGCAGCGATTCGGCTCGTCTGACCCGCTGTATCAGCAGTGGATCGACATGTACGCAGGGTTGCAGTTCCAGGCCGTGGTGAACGCGGTGCTCGACGCCACCGACCGGGTCGGGGCGCACGCCTCGCGGCGCGACCTGGAGTTGATGCGTCATCATGTTCGCGTCACCGCCCGCTACGAGTGGATGTTCTTCGACGCCGCCTACCGGATGGAGGACTGGCCGGTGTGAGCGGTGACAAATACCCCCGTGGGGTAGGTATGATGGCTGGAATGACCAGGGGCCCACACGGATATACGGCACACAAGGACAGCTACGCTAAGCGGCTGCGCCGCATCGAGGGACAGGTCCGCGGGGTCGCAAGGATGATCGACGAAGACAAGTACTGCATCGACATTCTCACCCAGATCAGTGCGGTCAACAGTGGCTTGCGGGCGGTGGCGCTGAGCCTGCTCGACGAGCACCTCGACCACTGCGTGAGCCACGCGGTCGCGCAGGGCGGCGACGAGGCTCATGCGAAGCTGGCCGAAGCCTCCGCCGCCATCGCACGGCTTGTCCGCTCCTGATCGCCGCGAAGTGAGTCATCGACGCTCGCCGTGACGGCTGTCCGGTCTCTAAACTCGGCGGTGTGACCGTTGCCGCTGGCTCTGAAGCCGACCTGCTTGACTATGACGACGTCGTCGCCCGCTTCGACCCGGTGCTGGGCCTGGAGGTTCACGTCGAACTGTCCACCGCGACCAAGATGTTCTGCGGCTGCCCAACCTCATTCGGCGCCGAGCCCAACACCCAGGTGTGTCCGGTGTGCCTGGGGCTGCCCGGCTCGCTACCGGTGGTCAACGCCGCGGCGGTCGAGTCGGCGATCCGCATCGGGCTGGCGCTGAACTGCGGTATCGCCTCGTGGTGCCGGTTTGCCCGGAAGAACTACTTCTACCCGGACATGCCGAAGAACTACCAGATTTCGCAGTACGACGAGCCCATCGCGATCAACGGTCACCTGGATGTGCCGCTGGACGACGGGTCGACCTGGCGGGTGGGGATCGAACGTGCGCACATGGAGGAGGACACCGGCAAACTGACCCACCTGGGCTCCGACACCGGCCGCATCGAAGGTGCCACCGAATCGCTGATCGATTACAACCGCTCTGGCGTGCCGCTGATCGAGATTGTCACCAAGCCCATCGAAGGTACCGGCGCACGTGCCCCGCAAATCGCGCGCGCCTATGTGACAGCATTGCGGGATCTGTTGCGCGCGTTGGGGGTTTCCGACGTACGGATGGATCAGGGGTCGATGCGCTGTGACGCCAACGTGTCGCTGAAGCCCAGAGGCGCCAGCGAGTTCGGGACTCGCACCGAAACGAAGAACGTCAACTCGCTGAAAAGCGTGGAGGTCGCGGTCAGCTACGAGATGCGCCGCCAAGCTGCGGTTTTGTCTGCAGGCGGCCGGGTCACCCAGGAGACCAGGCACTTTCACGAGGCCGGCTACACGAGTCCCGGCCGTACCAAGGAGACCGCCGAGGACTACCGGTATTTCCCCGAGCCCGACTTGGAGCCGGTCTCGCCGGGCCGTGAGCTCGTCGCGCGGCTGCGAGGCACCATTCCGGAGCTGCCGTGGTTGGCGCGCAAGCGGATTCAGGCAGAGTGGGGGATCTCCGACGAGGTGATGCGTGATCTGGTCAACGCCGGCGCGGTGGAGCTGGTTGCCGCCACCGTCGACCAGGGCGCCCCCAGCGAGGCGGCCCGGGCCTGGTGGGGGAACTTCCTGGTGCAGAAGGCCAACGAGGCGGGTGTCGAACTCGTGGCGCTGGCGATCACCCCGAAACAGGTTGCCGAGGTGGTGGCGTTGGTCGACGCGGACAAGTTGAGCAACAAGCTGGCCCGCCAGGTGGTCGAGGGCGTGTTGGCCGGCGAGGGCGAACCCGAACAGGTGATGGCCGACCGCGGGCTGGCACTGGTCCGTGACGACGCGCTGATCCAGGCCGCGGTCGACGAGGCGCTGGCCGCCAATCCGGAGGTGGCCGAAAAGATCCGGGGCGGCAAGGTGGCCGCTGCCGGTGCCATCGTGGGTGCGGTGATGAAGGCCACCAAAGGTCAGGCCGACGCTGCCCGGGTACGCGAGGTGGTGTTGGTGGCCTGCGGGTGCGGGCCAGGTCGCTAACGCAGGGCAGGAATGCTACGTTTTGTCGTCATTGCTGCGCGGGAAGCCGCCGGACGGGAACAGCGGGAACACCACGTCGTCAAGTTTTCCGGCATCCCCGGCGGTCCTGTTGATCGTCCCGCCCCAGACGTTGCCGTCCGGTGACATCCGCACCGCCCAGACGTGCCCGTGGGTGTCTTGGCGCACCACCTCGGGCTCACTGGTGACCGCACCGGTTCCGGGCGCGAGCCGCACCGCCACGGTCTGCTCGGTATTGACGAGGTTGACCAACACGGTGCCGTCCATTGCCGCGCAACCGGCCACCCCGGGTTTATCGGGCCACGTCCACACCGTCGAGACGTGGGAATCCTTGGTGATGCGCTGCAGTCGGTCGGCGCTGGGGGTTCGATCGGCGACGTAGAGCGAGCCGTCGACGTGGTCGACGCAGAGACCGCCTCCGGACCCCACTCCGGTCAGTGCGGTGGTGGGCGGCGCCTGATCGATCGTGGTCGGTTGCTCGATGCGCAACACCTTGCCGGCGCGCGATCGGGGATCGGTCGCCGCCGCGAAATCCCCGGCATCGCCGGTCAGCACCACCAGAGTGGTCGGGCTAGTGAAGAGCAACGCACCGGTATTGCCGGTCACGCCCTTGGGCATCCCGGTCAGGATGTCCTTGGGAACGTCACCGTCGGCGATCCGGACGACCCGGTTGTCGGTGGGGGTGCTGATGTAGGCGTACATCAGCCGGTCCTGGGAGTAGGTGGGCGACAGCACGATGTCCATCAACCCACCGTCACCGGACGGGTCGACAGCGAAGACGGTCTTGACCTTGGGTTCGGCGCTGACCGAGACCTCTTTGACCGCCCCGGTAGTGCGCTCGGCGACCAGTGCCGACTTGTTGTCCGGGAGCATAATCAGGCCGCTGGTGCTCTCCAGGCAGCCCTGCATCACCCCGGGTGCCGGGCATGCCTTCGGAAACGGCTTGGCGGGCAGCGGCGGGGGCGGCGGAGGCGGCGAGGTGGGCACCCGCCCGAATTTCGGCTGGGTAGTGAACGGTTGCGACTGTGCGTCGTTGAACTGCGCGCAACCGGTCACTACGAGCAATGTGGTGCACAGCACGACAGACACCCGGTGAACCGGCCCACGTATCCGCTGCATCCGCATCCTGTCAGGCTACGGACACCGCCGCTGAGTTCGCCAGGATGGCTTGCCGGCGCGGCGGGGTGCAGCCGGCTGCAGAGGGCAACACGCACGGATCGGTTCGGTCACGGAAGCGCTCAAATCCCCAATCCGCGCGCGATTGCCCTTACCCTGGCAGGATGACCAGTCAATCTGTGGACTCGCACTGGCGGCGCCCGGACGATTCGGCAGCGTCCGACCCAGCACGGTCCGGGTCGGCGGCACGCCTGGTGGATCCGGAGGACGACCTGCCGTCGGCCACCTACACCGGTGACTACGAGACGACCGCCATCCCGCCCTACGACCCCACCAACTCACACAGCTCTCCTGCCATCGGCACCGGATACGGCCTGCTCGGCGACCTCGAACCGCTGCCGTATGTCCAGCCGCCCTACGGCGGTCGGCCTTGGGCGCAGGCGACCCACGACACGGATGATGCTGATGCTGACCGACCTTTTGGTGCCGCCGACCGGCGCGGCACCCAGGACCTGGGTCTGTTGATCCTGCGGGTGGGCCTGGGCGTGCCGCTGGTCGCCCACGGGTTGCAGAAGGTGTTCGGCTGGTGGGGCGGCCATGGCCTGACCGGGTTCAAGAACTCGCTGTCGGACGCCGGTTACCAGCACGCCGATGTCCTCGCCCTCGCCGGCGCCGGGGGGCAGATCGTCGCCGGGGTGCTGTTGGTGTTGGGGCTGTTCACTCCGCTGGCGGCGGCCGGGGCGCTGGCTTACCTGATCAACGGCGCGCTGGCCGGCGTTTCGGCGCACACCGAAGACCGGTTGTCCTACTTCCTGGCCGATGGTCACGATTACCAGGTTGTGCTGACCGGCATGGCGCTGGCCATCGTGATGGCCGGGCCGGGCCGCTACGGGTTCGACGCCGCCCGCGGCTGGTCCCGGCGGCCGTTCATCGGCTCGTTCGTGGTGTTGCTGCTCGGCGTCGGCGGCGGCGTCGCCTTGTGGGTTCTGCTCAACGGTGCGAACCCGCTGGCATGACGCGTTGAGATTGCACCCGGGGCTGTGCTTCGACGGAAATCGCAACCGTGTGTGCAATCTCAAGGATCCGAGCCGGCTATCTCAAATTTGACGGTTGACCTGTGCAGAGGCTAGCGTCGAACATTATGGACAGCCGTGGAATGCTGGTAGTACTTGGTCGGCGCGTTGATGGCTGCTGACTAGTATTCGGGGATCAACGCGCAACCCTCAGGCAGCAGCAGAGCTGTCGGGGGTTTTTTGTTTGGCACATTCGGCACCGTGAAGAGGACCGTAAACGTAAAGAGGAAATCGTGAGCGCACCCACCACCCGGCCGCCTTACCGGTCAGCACCGCCCAGCACCCGCGGGCCCGCCAAGGCTGCGGCCGCCGTATCCAGTGTGCGGCCCAAACACATTGCGCCGCAGCAACTCACCGGAGCTCAGTCGGTGGTCCGATCGTTGGAGGAACTCGGCGTCGACGTGATCTTCGGGATCCCGGGCGGCGCGGTGCTGCCGGTCTACGATCCGCTGTTCGACTCGAAGAAGCTGCGCCATGTACTGGTCCGCCACGAGCAGGGCGCCGGGCACGCTGCCAGCGGCTACGCGCATGCCACCGGCAGAGTCGGGGTGTGCATGGCCACTTCGGGCCCCGGCGCCACCAACCTGGTCACCGCACTGGCCGACGCGCAGATGGACTCCATCCCGGTCGTCGCCATCACCGGGCAGGTGAGCCGGTCGCTGGTCGGCACTGACGCCTTCCAGGAGGCCGACATCTCCGGCATCACCATGCCGATCACCAAACACAACTACCTGGTCCGCAACGGCAACGACATCGCGCGGGTGCTGGCCGAGGCTTTCCACATCGCTGCCACCGGCCGCCCCGGCGTGGTGCTCGTCGACATCCCCAAGGACGTGCTGCAGGGCCAGTGCACGTTTGCCTGGCCGCCGCGCCTGGAGCTGCCGGGCTACAAGCCGAACACAAAACCACACAACCGGCAGGTCCATGAGGCCGCCAAACTGATCGCGGCCGCCCGCAGGCCGGTGCTGTACGTGGGGGGCGGGGTCATCCGCGGCCAGGCATGCGCGCAGCTGCGTGAACTGGCCGAGCTGACCGGTATTCCGGTGGTCACCACACTGATGGCGCGTGGTGCGTTCCCGGACAGCCACGGCCAGCACCTCGGCATGCCGGGCATGCACGGCACCGTGGCCGCGGTGGCCGGGCTGCAGCGGGCCGATCTGCTGATCGCACTGGGTGCCCGCTTCGATGACCGGGTCACCGGTCGGCTGGATTCGTTCGCGCCCGACGCCAAGGTGATCCACGCCGACATCGACCCGGCCGAGATCGGCAAGAACCGGCACGCCGACGTGCCGATCGTCGGCGACGTCAAGGCCGTCATCGTCGAGCTGATCGCCGCGCTGCGGCACGCGAAAGCGGACGCCGGACTCGATCTGACGGAATGGTGGTCGTATCTGGATCAGGTGCGCTCCACCTACCCGCTGAGCTACGGGCCGCAGAGCGACGGCAGCCTCTCCCCGGAGTACGTCATCGAGACGCTGGGCCGGCTCGCCGGGCCGGACGCGATCTACGCCGCCGGGGTGGGCCAGCACCAGATGTGGGCGGCGCAGTTCGTCAGATACGAGAAGCCGCGCACCTGGCTGAACTCCGGCGGGCTCGGCACCATGGGCTTCGCCATCCCGGCCGCGATGGGCGCCAAGATGGGCCGGCCGGACGCCGAGGTGTGGGCGATCGACGGCGACGGCTGCTTCCAGATGACCAGCCAGGAGCTGGCCACCTGCGCGGTGGAGGGGCTGCCGATCAAGGTGGCGCTGATCAACAACGGCAACCTGGGCATGGTGCGCCAGTGGCAGACCCTGTTCTACGGCGAGCGGTACTCGCAGACCGACCTGGCCACCCACTCGCACCGGATTCCGGACTTCGTGCTGATGGCCGAGGCGCTGGGCTGCGTCGGTCTGCGTTGCGAGCGCGAGGAAGACGTCGAAGCCGTCATCGAGCAGGCCCGGGCGGTCACCGACCGGCCGGTGGTGATCGACTTCATTGTCGGCGCCGACGCCCAGGTCTGGCCGATGGTCGCCGCCGGCACCAGCAACGACGAGATCCAGGCCGCCCGCGGCATCCGGCCGCTCTTCGAGAACGACAGCGACGAGGGGCACGCCTGATGAGCGAATGGCAGACGCACACGCTGTCGGTGCTCGTCGAAGACAAGCCCGGCGTGCTGGCCCGGGTGGCGGCGCTGTTCTCCCGGCGCGGGTACAACATCGAGTCGCTGGCCGTCGGCGCCACCGAGGCCAAGGGCATGTCCCGGAGGACGATCGGCGTCTCGGTGGAGGGCACCCCGCTGGAGCAGATCACCAAGCAGCTCAACAAGCTGATCAACGTGATCAAGATCGTCGAGCAGGAAGAGGACAGCTCGGTCACCCGGGAGTTGGCGCTGATCAAGGTGCGCGCCGACGCCACCACCCGCGGCCAGATCATCGAGGCGACCAACCTGTTCCGCTCCCGGGTGATCGACGTCTCGCCGGATTCGCTGATCGTCGAGGCCACCGGCACCGCCGGCAAGCTGGAGGCGCTGCTGCGGGTGTTGGAGCCCTACGGGGTCCGTGAGATCGTGCAGTCCGGGATGGTGTCGCTCTCCCGGGGCCCGCGCGGCATCGGCAGCAGCAGATAACACGTCACACTAACACACATGGAGATCACACTCAGTGGCAATCGAGATGTTCTACGACGACGACTCCGTCCTCTCGATAATCCAGGGCCGCAAGTTCGGGTTGTTCGGGTACGGCAGTCAGGGGCACGCGCACTC